>NZ_VDEV01000009.1:0-52968 GCF_006151685.1 Arthrobacter sp. BB-1 | reverse complement strand
CGGAGGCGGCCTGCCGTCGTCGTACTTGACAGAAAAAAGCGGGGCAACCTGCCGTCCCGAAGGCCGGCAGGTTGCCCCGCTTTACAGCTGTACTGCTTCGCAGCCTAGAGGGCTGCGTAAACCTCGCGCAGCAGCTTGGCGGTTTCGGACGGCGTCTTGCCGACCTTCACGCCAGCGGCTTCAAGGGCTTCCTTCTTGGCCTGGGCGGTTCCGGCGGAACCGGAGACGATGGCGCCGGCGTGGCCCATGGTCTTGCCCTCGGGAGCGGTGAAGCCGGCAACATAGCCAACCACGGGCTTGGTGACGTTGGCCTTGATGAAGTCGGCTGCGCGCTCTTCGGCGTCGCCACCGATCTCACCGATCATGACGATGGCCTTGGTCTCGGGGTCAGCCTCGAACGCCGCCAGGGCGTCGATGTGCGTGGTGCCGATGATGGGGTCGCCGCCGATGCCGATCGCGGTGGAGAAGCCCAGGTCGCGCAGTTCGTACATCATCTGGTAGGTCAGGGTGCCCGACTTGGAAACCAGGCCGATGGGGCCCTTGCCGGTGATGTTGGCAGGGGTGATGCCCACCAGGGATTCGCCGGGGGTGATGATGCCGGGGCAGTTCGGGCCGATGATGCGGGTGACCTGGTTGCCGTCGGCGTCGACCTTGGACTGGGCCAGCGCCCAGAACTCGGCGGAGTCCTGGACCGGAACGCCTTCGGTGATGACGACGACAAGGCCGATGCCGGCCTCGATGGCTTCAACCACTGCGGCTTTGGTGAATGCCGGCGGCACGAAGACGATGGAGACGTCGGCACCGGTTTCCGCCATGGCTTCCTTCACGGTGCCAAAGACGGTGATTTCCTTGTCCCCGTGCAGGACGGTGGTGCCGGCCTTGCGGGCGTTGACGCCGCCCACGATGTTGGTGCCCGCCTTGAGCATCAGGGCGGTGTGCTTGGTGCCTTCGCCGCCGGTGATGCCCTGGACGATGACCTTGGAGTCCTTGTTCAGATAGATAGACATGGTGCGTCCCTTTACTTAGCTGCGTTGGCGAGCTCGGCTGCCTTGTCGGCGCCCTCGTCCATGGTGGCGGCCAGGGTTACCAGCGGGTGGTTGGCCTCGTTCAGGATGCGGCGGCCTTCCTCGACGTTGTTGCCGTCGAGACGGACTACCAGCGGCTTGTTCGCGGAGTGGCCCAATTCGGCCAGCGCGCCAACAATGCCCTTGGCCACGGCGTCACAGGCGGTGATGCCGCCGAAGACGTTCACGAAGACGGACTTGACCTGCTCATCACCGAGGATGACGTCCAGTCCGGCGGCCATGACCTCTGCGGATGCTCCGCCGCCGATGTCCAGGAAGTTGGCGGGCTTCACGTTGCCGTGGTTCTCGCCGGCGTAGGCGACGACGTCCAGGGTGGACATCACCAGGCCTGCACCGTTGCCGATGATGCCTACTTCACCGTCCAGCTTGACGTAGTTGAGGTCCTGCGCTTTTGCCTTGGCCTCAAGCGGGTCAGCAGCGTCTTTGTCCTCGAGGAGGGCGTGCTTGGCGTGGCGGAACTCGGCGTTCTCGTCGAGGGAGACCTTGCCGTCGAGGGCTACGATTTCGCCGGCGCCGGTCTTGACGAGCGGGTTGACCTCCACCAGGGTGGCGTCTTCCTTCTTGAAGACGTCCCAGAGCTTGAGGATCACAGCGGCGACCTTGCCGCGCAGTTCCTCAGCGAAGCCTGCGGCTGCGACGATTTCGTCTGCCTTTGCCTGGTCGATTCCCACTGCGGGGTCGATGGCGATCTTGGCGAGCGCCTCGGGGCGTTCGACGGCGAGCTGTTCGATTTCCATGCCGCCCTCAACCGAGCACATGGCCAGGTAGTTGCGGTTGGCCCGGTCCAGCAGGACGGAGAAGTAGTACTCCTCGGCAATGTCCGCACCCTGGGCAATCATCACCTTGTTGACGGTGTGGCCCTTGATGTCCATGGCCAGGATGTTGGTGGCGTGTTCAAGTGCCTCATCCGCGGACTTTGCCACCTTGACGCCGCCGGCCTTGCCGCGGCCGCCAGCCTTGACCTGTGCCTTAACGACAGTAACGCCGCCGATTTTCTCGGCAGCTGCCTTTGCTTCTTCTGGGGTGTACGCCACGATGCCAGCAAGCACGGGTACACCGTGCGCCTCGAACATATCGCGCGCCTGGTATTCAAACAGGTCCACGGTTTAGTGTCCTTCTACGTCGAAGTAGTTTCTGTACAGTCGGACACCATCGCAAGACGATGACCGGGCTGCGGAATTGCACGCACCGGCGGCCTGTTGGAAACGAGCCACGCGGCGTGATGCTCCATTGGGAACTCTAGTCCTTTGAAGGGACCGGCCCGTCCCAGAGTACCCCTTATGTGAGTAAGGACACTATTCTATGAAGCGTAGAAAAACCGCGGAATTACGGGGTTTTTGAGGCCCCTGCCGTGGCCGCCGGGGCGGTTTCGGCCGGCTTTGGGATCAGTTCGTAATGATCCGGCGACACGAAGAAACCGACGCCTGCAGAGACGTTTCCGCACGCTACGCCGCCGTTGTAGGCAGAGCAGCGCAGCCCGTTGCGTTCGAGGTTTTTCCCGCCTACCAGGACCTGCAGCTGCGCCAGCGGTCCTGCCTTGCTGCCTCGGGGGCCGTACGCTGCCTCCATTTGTGTGACGCCGGAACGGCACTCGCCGTAGGTTGCGGTGTCAGGCGTCAGCAGGGCAACCCCGCCCAGGTAGCCGAGGTCCGTTCCGGCACAGTTGTCTTTGACGTCGTCCGTCTGCGGCTTGGGGTACCTTGCCAGTTCGCAGTGGGCCACCGGCACGATGGCCAGTTTGTTGTTTTCGCTGTCGCCGAAGCTGTTCTGCTCATACGGGAGGTTGATGTGCGGCCCCCTGGCTGCCGTGAGGGAGCACGCCACTGTCCGGTCCTCCGTGATGAACGAGATGACGTCATCAGCTCCGCCGCTGAAGTCCTCCGGGTCAGCCAGGGCTGCCTGCTCCAACTGTTCCATGGGTGGCAGCGGCGGCGGGGCCACATACGCCGGGTCCTCCACCGTCACAGCACACCCGGTGGCGCCCAGCAGGAACAGGGCGGCGAGTATCCCCCACATGGTCCGTCGCATGGGCTCCATTATGCTTCACACCGGCGGCCGCCTGGAGCCAGGAACATTTTCGACGACTTCTGCTGCTGCCTGTGCCGGGTCCTGCCGTGCGAAGTCCTCCCGCATCTGCTGGGCACGGTTCTTCCACTGCGGGTCGGCCAGGATGGAACGCACGGCCGCTCGGATCTTCTCCGGCGCGGGAGCCTCGCTCCGGAGGTTGATGCCGGCTCCGGCATGCTCCACCCTTGCGTTGACGTCGCTCTTGCCTTCATTGATGCCGGACACCACCAGCGGGACGCCCGCGGAAAGGGCAAGCTGCACCCCGCCGAAACCGCCGTTGGTGATAAAGACATCCGTGGAGTCAAACACCGCGGCAAAATCCACGTAGTCCCGGATGTGGATATGCGGTTGGGGGTAGCGCGCACGCAGTTCCGCGGACTTCCTGCCGCCTGTTGCCACAATGACCAGTACATCCATGTCCTTGAGCGCCTCCAACGCGGGAATGATGAGCTTGTTCTGGTCCGTGTTATCCAGTGTGCCCTGGGTGACCACAATGGTCCTTTGATATCCCTCCGGCAGCTCCTCCCGGTCTCCAGCGCCGGGACGCCGGTATGGCAGGAGCGCCCCGACATATCTCACCTTCGGGTTCCTGTTGCGGCGCGGAAAATCAAGGGACTCGGTGCCGGCCTGGATGACAGCATCCGAGCACCGGTAGGCATCGTCGGTGAGCCTGGCCCCCTTGGGCACCTCTTGGCCATAGAAGCTGTGTTGGCGCCGGTAACTTTTGTGGGCCGGACGGAGAATGACTTTGTCCGACAACAGCCCGGCGGTGCCCTGCAGAGCCTTCTCGGCAGGGTTCCGCGGCGGCCGGAAGCCGAAGAAGAGCGGTGGCACCAGCGGATCGCTTTCCATGTTGGGGATCACCACTACATTGACCACCGGCTTGTCCAGCAAGTGCGCAACAAGCCGTTGGACGAACATGGAGTGGTCCACCACCAGGGCATCGAAGGGGAATTCCTGGTCCAGCTCCCGGATGTCCTCAAAGAAGTTGCTGATGTTGCTGGCGAAGATCTTTTCACCGTCAAAACCGATGGCCCGGGGTCCCTTGAGTTTCGCCCGTTCCGGATACAGATCAAAGAGGTTGTCGGCGCGGTGTTCGATGGCCCGCTTGAAGGGAAAGAAGGGAATCCCGAGATCCCGGAGCTTGCCGGCGAACACCGGGCCCGTGTACCAGCGGACGTCATGGCCGCGCTGTTTCAGCTTCATGGCCACTCCGGTCATCGGATTGAAGTGGCCGTCAATTGCCTGGCTCGCGAACAGGATGTTCATGGTCCCACTCCGACTTCGGATGCGGCTGCTGGGGAAGGGTTCCTGAACTGTAGTACCGAGGGCGGAGACGGGCAAGCGCCCCGTTCCGGTTTTTAGGCGCTGAGTTTCGTCAAGGGCGCGTACCGCAGGAGCAGCCGCTTCTCGCCGACGTCGAACTTCACCTTGGCCACCGTCTTGTCTCCCGCTCCCTCAAGCGCCAGGACTGTTCCGTTGCCGAAGCTGGTGTGGTTGACCTTGTCCCCCACGCTGACTGCCACAATTTCCTTCTGCGGCTGCACCCTGTTTCGGGCGATGGCGGCGGGAACATCGGCATTGAACCCGGCCGAGGCATCCGCCGACGCGCCGCGCGCAGTCCCGGCGCCCCAGAAAGACCCGCTGTAGCGGCTGGAGCCAATGGAACCGCTGCTCCCCCAGCCGCCCTGCCTGCTGGTTCCTTCGCGCTTCCATTCCAGGAGCTCGGCGGGAATCTCTTCGAGGAACTGGCTGGCCGGGTTGTACTGGCTCTGTCCCCACATGCTGCGGACCTCGGAGCGGGTGACGTAGAGCCGTTTCCGCGCGCGGGTGAGCCCCACATAGGCAAGCCGGCGTTCCTCGGCCAGTTCCTTGGGATCGGTGGCTGAGCGCTGGTGTGGAAACAGTCCGTGCTCCATGCCGGTCAGGAACACCACCGGGAACTCCAGGCCTTTCGCGGTGTGCAGCGTCATCAGGGTCACCACTCCAAGCCGCTTGGCCTCGGCGACGGCAGCATCAATGTCCGCCCCGGGTGCGTCGGGGATCTGGTCAGCGTCTGCCACCAGGGAAACCTGCTCGAGGAACGCTTCCAGTGTCCCTTCCGGGTTCTCCTGCTCGTACTCACGCACCACGGCAACGAGTTCGGCCAGGTTTTCCACCCGGGATTCGTCCTGGGGGTCGGTGCTTGCGCGCAGGGCAGCGAGGTAGCCGGTCTGCTCCAAGACTGCCTCCAGCGCCGCCGCCGCGCCCGAACCAGCAGCCACCTCGGCCAGGTCATCCAGCAGCTTCACAAAGCCGAGGACGGCATTGACGGACCGGGTTGCCATTCCGGGAGCCTGGTCTGCCCGGCGCGCAGCAGCCATGAAGGAGGTACGCTCACGCTGGGCCAGCGCCGCTACGGCACCTTCGGCCCGGTCCCCGATGCCCCTCTTTGGTTCGTTAAGCACCCGCCGCAGGTTGACGTCGTCGTCGGGGTTGACCAGGACGCGCAGGTAGGCGAGGGCATCCTTGATCTCCTTGCGCTCGTAGAACCGCGTGCCGCCCACCACCTTGTAGGGCAGGCCCACACGCACCAAAACGTCTTCGATGGAGCGGGACTGGGCGTTGGTGCGGTAGAAAATGGCCACATCGCCGGGCCGGAGGTTGTCCTCGTCCTGCAGGCGGTCGATCTCCTTGGCAATGAACTGGGCTTCGTCGTGCTCGTTCTCGCCGACGTAGCCGATGATCTTGTGGCCGTCACCCTCGGCCGTCCACAGCCGTTTCTCGGGACGGTTGGGATTCCTTGAGATGACGGAGTTGGCTGCGTTGAGAATGTTCTGGGTGGAACGGTAGTTCTGCTCCAGCTTGATGGTGCGGGCCTCGGGGTAGTCCTTTTCGAACTCGACGATATTGCGGATGTCGGCGCCGCGGAACGCGTAGATGGACTGATCGGAATCACCCACCACCGTCAGCTCTGACGCACCCGGTCCTTCCCCCACGATTTCCCGGACCAGCGCGTACTGGGCATGGTTGGTGTCCTGGTACTCGTCCACAAGCACGTGCCTGAAGCGGCGGCGGTAGGACTCGGCGAGTGCGGGAAAAGCCCGGAACATGTAGACGGTTTCCGCGATGAGATCGTCAAAGTCCATGGCGTTCGCCTGCCGCAGCCGCTGGGTATAGCCCTTGAAGACGTCGGCGACGGCCTGCTCAAAGGGATCGTTATAGTTCGCCGCAGAGGCGTACGAGTCAGCATCGATGAGTTCGTTCTTCAGCGCCGAGATCTTGTGCTGGATGGCCTTGGGCGCGAACTTCTTGGGGTCCAGGTCCAGGGCTTTCGATACCTGGGTGACCAGGCGGAGCGAGTCCGCGGAGTCGTAGATGGAAAAGTTCGACTTCAAGCCAACATTGGCCGCCTCCTGCCGGAGGATACGGACGCAGGATGAGTGGAAGGTGGAGATCCACATGATCTTGGCACGTCCACCCACGAGCTTTTCGATGCGTTCCCGCATTTCCGCGGCGGCCTTGTTCGTGAAGGTGATGGCCAGGATTTCGCCGTGGTGGGCCCGTCCGGTGGCAATGAGGTAGGCGATCCTGTTGCTCAGCACGCGGGTTTTGCCCGAACCGGCGCCGGCCACGATCAGCAGCGCCGGACCGACGTGTTTGACTGCCTCTTCCTGCTGGGGGTTCAGCCCCTCCAGCAGCTGGGCCGCATCCGGCCGCCGACTGCCGTGGTGTTGACCTTCCGCCTGGGGCCGATCTTCACCATTCTGGCCACCGGGCAGCCCCGGACGCTGCAGGTTCTCCCAGGGCGCGGCACCGCCAGGACCAGCCGCCGTAGCGCCTTCAGGGCGCGACTTGGTGCGGGCAGCCGTTGCGGAAGCGGCCTTGAACGGTCCGTCAGAGTACGGGTCAAACAACATATCCATGGTGCCTACAAGTCTAGGCGGTGGGGCCGACACCCGGTTCCAGGCTGTGGATTACAAGGCTTTATCCACATAGCGCTGAGGAGTGCGTGCCGAGTGCGGCATGGGCTGGAAGGCTCGGCGTATGGAAGCGGAAACGACGGCGGCGGCCCGGATGGATGCCGAAGCGGGCAAGCAGACGGGGGCAGGTCTGGCAACAGAGGCGGGTCTACAGACGGGCTCTGGCCCGGACGCGGGAGGCCTCCCTGGGCCTTGTGTTGCGGATGTCCTTGCGTTGCTGGCTGCTGTTCCCGTCGTCAAGGATGGTCCGGGAAAGATCAGCCAGATACGGGAATTCGAGGACGTGAAGTCCGCGGTTGCCGCGAAGCAGGCACGGATCGCCGTGGCCTACGATCACGACGTGCGGCAGGAACAGGCCGCCGCCGGTATCCCTGCCGCTGACCGGGGTGCGGGTGTGGGGGCCGAGATAGCGCTGGCGCGGCGGGAGTCCCCTGCCCGTGGAAGCAGGCTCCTGGGCCTTGCCAGGGCACTGGCCACCGAGATGCCGCGGACCCTGGCCGCTTTGGAGTCCGGGCAGCTGAACGAATGGCGCGCCACCCTCGTGGTGAAGGAAACCGCGTGCCTGTCCGCGGAGGACCGGTGCGCCGTGGACGAGGAACTCGCCGCCGATACAGGGTCCCTGGCCGGTGCCGGGGACCGGGCCGTGACCGCGGCCGTCCGGGCCGCGGCGTACCGGCGGGACCCGGCCTCGGTCGCGCAGCGGGCATCCCTGGCCGCCAACGAGCGGACCGTGACGCTGCGCCCGGCACCGGACACCATGACCCGGCTGACCGCCCTGCTTCCGGTCGCCCAGGGCGTTGCCGCCTACACGGCCCTGACCCGGCACGCTGACACCGTCCGGGCCACCGGAGACGGCCGGGCCACGCGGGACGGCCGGGCCACGCGGGACGGCCGGGCCACGCGGGACGGCCGGGGCAAGGGCCAGATCATGGCCGACCGCCTGGTTGAGTGCCTCACCGGGACCCCGGCCGGGATCACCGGCATCGACCTCCAGCTCGTCATGACCGACCGCACCCTCCTCCAGGCCGACGCCGAACCAGCCCGCCTCACCGGCTACGGCACCGTCCCCGCCCAATGGGCACGGAAAGCAGTGCTCGGCGCAGCAGCCGGGCCGGAGTCTGCCGGCCCCGGGGCGGGTGGTCCGGCAACTGATTCCGGGTCCGCGGGCAGCGCGGAGAATACCGGGCTTCAGGTCTGGCTGCGCCGGCTCTACACGGCCCCGGCGGAGGGTGAACTGGTCGCGATGGACTCCAAGGCCCGGCTCTTCCCGCCAGGACTCCGCCGCTTCCTCCAGGTCCGGGACGACACCTGCCGCACGCCCTACTGCGACGCCCCGATCCGCCACCACGACCACATCATCCCCTGGCACACCAACGGACCCACCACCAGCCACAACGGCCAAGGCCTCTGCGAAGCCTGCAACCACACCAAAGAAAACCCCGGCTGGACCGCCCGGCCAGTCACCCAACCAGGGCAACGCCACTCAGTCGAACTCCGAACACCCACCGGCCACACCTACCACTCCACCGCACCACCACTGCCCGGAACCGCACAGTTCCCCAGTCCCAAGCAGCCGGCCGTCCTCGTCCTTGGCAACGTCGCACCGCCTAAGCCCTTGGTCCCGGCCACGGCCACGGCTGGACCCTAGGCCACGGAGCCCGACTGGAGGGCTGCACGGAGCTCGCGTACCGCCGTCGTGCCCCCAGCCATGAACCATTCCAGGCCGTTGACGCGCACGGTGTCCACAGCGCCGCCGGCGGCCCGCACAATCGCCTTGCCGGGCAGCCAGTCCCATTCCGGGCAGCTGTGCTGGAACCAGCAACCGATCTGTCCGTCCGCCACCCGGCCAAGGTCACAGGAGCCGGAGCCGAGCATCCGCAGTGCTGCGGCCGACGTCGCCGCCGCATGCCAGGGCATGGCGCAGAGCGGGTCCATCAGCCAGCTGGGGTGGATGTAGGTGGCCGCCCCCAGCTCGGCAACGGCGGTGGCGTTCCGCTCACCCTTGTTGTCCTGGAACACCGTCAGCGGTTCACCGTTCAGGCTGGCGGGGTGCCCCCGCCCGCCCAGCCAGAGCTTGTCCTCCTCCGGCTGGAAGATGGCGCCGAGCACAACGTCGGACTGGTCTTTCAGGGCGATGGCCGAGCACCAGTACGTGGAGCCGTGCAGGAAGTTGTAGGTGCCGTCCACGGGATCAATCACCCACGTCCGGCCGCTGCTCCCCTGCACCGACGCGCCTTCCTCACCCAGGATGCCGTCCTGGGGCCGGCAGCGCTGCAGCTGCTCCAGCACATAGGCTTCGGCGGCGTGGTCGGCCGCGGTCACCACGTCCGAAATGGACGTCTTTTGCTGCGACTGCAACCCTGCCATCCGCATGAGGAGCGCCAACTGGCCGGCCTCCCGCACCAAGGCTGCTGCAAGCTGGTAGTCGTCAAGTGAAGGGTCAAGTTCAACAGCGCTGTGCCTGCCAATGGTCATGGCATCAGTTTATGGGGCGCGATAATGGTGCCATGGCCAAGACACCTGCCCAGCGGATCAAGAAGCATGGTTCCAAGGCGGCGGTACCCCAGCACCACCTCCCGCCCGTGGTGAACCCCACCACGGCCCGTACCCCGCAAAAAGCCCAAACCAACAGCAACCTCATCCTCATCGCGGGCGTGGTGGCCAGCCTGTTCCTCTTCTGGTACCTCCACCTGCTGACCCTGGACCAGCTCCGGCAGCTCTCCGGCGGCCTGGCCATGCCGGACTCGCTCATTGGCGGTTTCGACCCCGCCTACATCGGCACCCTGCACGCCGCCATGGACGGTGACGCCCGGGGGCAGCTCAACTACGTGCACAAGACGGCGGGCACCCTGTTTCCGCTGATCTTCGGGTTCACCTGGCTGCTGCTGATCGGGACCAACACAGCCCGGAAGGCGCTACGCTGGGCCCTCTGGGCCATCCCGCTGCTCTTCGTCGTGGTGCGGCTCTGGGGCAACGTGGCCATCGACGGCGTGCTGGCCTCGGACACGGCCGACGCCAGCCAGGTGGCACTTGCATCCGGACTGACCGTTTCCGGCTGGGTCCTGCTGGTCCTCAGCCTCCTCGCGGGCGCCGCCGCAGTCATCCTCGGTTCCCGGAAGCCGAAGGCCGCTAGCTGACCGCGGCCGCGGCCCGGGCCCGGACCTCCTTGCGGTGCCGGTGCACCCGGTGCGCGATCACCAGGCCCGCGGTGGCCATGCCCACCGTGACGGGATAGCCCATCAGCCGCTCCAGGGTGCCGGGCTCCGGCACCTCCATGCGCGTCAGTCCGCCGGTCACCAAAGCAGCGGACGAAACAGCACCGCAGGCCAGGATGAACCAGGCGAAAGCTGTTTTCCGCAGCCAAAGGATGCCCAGGAGCAGCAGGGCAGCCGCCCCGGCAAGGAAGTACACCACGGCGCCCACGAGATGCCAGTTGGAGCCGGCGTCCTCGGGGACCAGCCCCACGATCACAGTCCCTGCCCCGGCGGCCCCGGTCAGGATCCGCACCCACGCGGCCGCCAGCCAGGGCCTCCGCCGCGGCTGAACCCGCAGGTCCGCCCGGGCCGCGACGCACAGCAGCCCGGAAGTCAGCAGAACAGCACCCAGCAGCATCCCGAGCCCCTGGACCACGAACGAGGCGTTCATCAGCCAGTTGAGCGGGGAACACACCTGGCGGCCGTCATAGACGCCGCAGTTCAGCGCACCCAGGTCGCTGATATAGCCAGTCCGGAGGTCGTAGGCCGTGGGTCCTGCCCAGGCCCCGATCACTGCGGCCTCGGCCGCGAAATACTGCAGCACGCTCAGCACCGACCACGCGCCGATGTATTGCCGTGTGGACGTAGTGTCCGGAATGAAGGCGACGGCGGGGGCTGCGGACGGCGCTGAACTCATGCCTTGAGCGTAGTACGGCCCAGCACCTTGTATGCTTGTATCCGTGTCCGGCCGGACTGGCCCGCCGATCCTACGGACGCAAGCCCTCGTAGCTCAGTGGATAGAGCACGGCTCTCCTAAAGCCGGTGTCGTTGGTTCGATTCCAATCGAGGGCACTTGAACTATCCTTCCCCGGGGTTCCAGCTCCGCGCCTACCTCCTTGGCACCAGCCGGCCCAATGGGCCCGGACACGTTGGTGCCGAGGACCTTGGCACCGCAAAGGCGGGGCTGTGGACCGTCCAGCGGGACCTGCTGGACCGGGCCGGAGGCATCCGCGGCACCTTTTCCGGCGTCGTGCAATTTGTTCCCACGGACGACGCCGGCCTGTCCCTGCGCGAAGAAGGCACCATGCGCTGGCCATCCTTTACAGGGCCCGCCTCCCGCGAATACCTGCTGAAAAGCACAGCCCGCCCGGATGCACTGGACGTCTTTTTCCCGGACGGCCGCCCTTTCCACAGCATGAGCTTCACTCCGGAAGCCAACCTCGACAAGCACTGGTGCGATCCCGATACCTACCGCGTCGCCTACACGTACGGGGACGCCGACCGGTTCAGCTACATCTGGGACGTGCAGGGGCCAAAGAAGGACCTGCTCCTGTCCTCCCGCCTGGTCCGGATGCGCGGCGATGCCGCATGAAGGACCGCATTGTGGTCTCCGCTGTCTGCGTGTTCGACGACGCCGCCCGGCTCCTCACGGTGAGGAAGCGTGGCACAGCCATGTTCATGCACCCGGGCGGCAAGCCGGAGGCCGGCGAATCAGCCGTCCAGGCGGCAGCCCGGGAGCTGGCTGAAGAGGTTGGGATCGTCCTCGATCCCGGCGAACTGCAGCTGATGGGCGTCTGGATTGCGGATGCCGCGAACGAGGCCGCCACGGATATCGAGGCAACCGTTTTCCTGGCGCCGGGCACGTGGACGGCCCGTCCCTCCGCGGAAATCGAAGAAATCCGCTGGCTGGACCTGGCTGCCCTTGCCAGCGGCGCAGAACCCGGCGAAGACTTGGCACCGCTGCTGACGGACCACATCCTGCCGGAACTCGCCGCCAGGCCCGGCAGCGCTCCTTTGGGAGCCTAGAACTCCGGAACTGCTTCCTGGACCACGGCGGTGGCTTCGGCGAACTGCGTCCGGTACAGGTCCGCGTACCGCCCTTCGGCAGCAAGCAGTTCGGTGTGGGTTCCGCGTTCCACGATCCGGCCGCCCTCCACCACCAGGATCGCGTCCGCGGCGCGGACGGTGGACAGGCGGTGCGCAATCACGACGGCGGTGCGCCCCTCGAGCGCGGCACCGAGGGCTGCCTGCACGGCGGCTTCGTTGGTGGAATCCAGAGCGGCCGTTGCCTCATCGAGGATGACCACCCGTGGCTGGGCGATCAGGAGCCTCGCGATGGTGAGCCGCTGCCGTTCACCGCCGGAAAGCCGGTAGCCGCGCTCCCCCACCACGGTGTCCAGCCCGTCCGGCAGGGAGCGGATCATGGTTTCCAGCCTGGCCTGCCGGATGGCTTCCCACATGTCCGCTTCCGTGGCGTCCGGCCTGGCCAGCCGGAGGTTGGAGGCGATGGATTCGTGGAAGAGGTGGCCGTCCTGGGTGACCATGCCCAGGGTTTCCCGCATGGAGTCGAAGGTCAGGTCGCGGACATCCACCCCTGTTCCTGGCCTCCCGCCGCCAAAACGGATGGCGCCGGAATCAACGTCGTAAAGCCGGGCCAGCAGTTGCGCGATGGTGGATTTGCCGGCGCCCGAAGAGCCCACCAGCGCCACCGTCTGTCCGGGCTCAACCCGGAAGCTGACCCCATGCAGGACTTCTTCCCCGCCGCGGGTGTCCAGGGTGGAAACGTCCTCGAGGGAGGCCAGCGAGACCTTGTCCGCCGAGGGATAGGAGAACCGGACGTCGTCAAACTCCACGGAGAGCGGGCCGCGTGGCGATTCCACAGCATCCGGCTTCTGGCGGATGAGCGGCTTGAGGTCCAGGATTTCGAAGACGCGCTCGAAGCTGACCAGGGCACTCATGATTTCCACACGTGCGTTGGAGAGTGCGGTGAGCGGGGCGTAAAGGCGGGTGAGCAGCAAAGCGAGCACAACGACGTCGCCCGCGGCCAGCTGCCCTTCCAGCGCCAGCCAACCGCCCAGGCCGTAGACCAAGGCCAGGGCCAGGGCGGAGACCAGGGTCAGGGCCGTAACGAAGGTGAACTGGAGCATCGCCGTGCGGACACCGATGTCCCGCACCCGCCCGGCCCGGAGTGCGAACTCCCGGGACTCCTCGTCCGGGCGCCCGAAGAGCTTCACCAAGGTGGCGCCGGGGGCTGAAAAACGCTCAGTCATCTGCGTGCCCATAGTGGCGTTGTGCTCGGCGGCCTCACGGCGCAACTCGGCCAGCCTGGAACCCATCCGGCGGGCGGGGATGAGGAAGATCGGAAGCAGGATCATGGCCAGCACAGTCACGAGCCAGGATTTGTTCAGCATCACAACAAGGGTGAGGGCCAGCGCCACCACATTGCTGACCACGCCGGAGAGCGTGCCGGCAAAGGCGGACTGGGCCCCGATCACATCGTTGTTAAGCCGACTCACCAGCGCACCGGTGCGGGTCCGGGTGAAGAAGGCGATAGGCATCTTCTGCACGTGGTCGAACACCTTGGTGCGCAGGTCCAGGATCACGCCCTCGCCAATCGAAGCGGACAACCACCGCGTTACGAGTCCCAGCCCTGCCTCGGCCACAGCCACGATCGCAATCAGTATTGCGAGCCAGGCCACCGTTCCGGCGTCCGTCTTGGCGATGATCGCGTCCACCACCTGGCCGGCGAGCACCGGTGTTGCCACGGCCAGGACTGCCATCACGATGGACAGCAGCACGAAGGCAACCAGCCGGCCGCGGTGCGGCCGCGCGAAACCAAACACCCGTTTGAGGAGCTCCTTCGAGAACGGCTTGGATCCGCTGGAGGCGCGGGTGATGTTGTAGAGGGAGCTCCAGGCAACCCTGTCCATACTCATTTTTTGGTGCCTTTCGGGGCGCTGGCGGCCAGCACTTCAGTGACGCGGCCGTTATCCACATTCCAACGTACATCCAGCCGCACGTTTTCCAGCAGCCTCCGGTCGTGGGTCACCAGCAGCAGCGCCCCGTCATAACTTTCCAGGGCCTCCTCCAGCTGCTCGATGGCGGGAAGGTCAAGGTGGTTGGTGGGCTCGTCCAGGACCAGGAGGTTGACGCCGCGGGCCTGGAGCAGCGCGAGCGCAGCCCGGGTCCGCTCGCCCGGCGACAGCGAGTCAACGGTCCGGGACGTGTGGCCGGCCTTGAGTCCGAATTTGGCGAGCAGGGTGCGGACCTCGGCCGCGGCCATATCCACCAGGACTGCCTCGACGGCGTCTCCCAGGGTCAGGTGGCCGGCCAGCAGCCCGCGGGCCTGGTCAATCTCGCCGATAGCCACGGAGGCGCCCATGGCCGCACTGCCGGAATCGGGCTCGACGGCGCCCAGCAGCAGCCGCAGCAGGGTGGACTTTCCAGCTCCGTTGGGCCCCGTGATGCCAATCCGTTCCCCGGCGTTGAGCTGGAGGTTGACGGGTCCGAGGGTGAAGCCGCCCTGCCGGACCACCGCATCGCGGAGCGTGGCAACCACGGAGCTGGAGCGGGGCGCCTTGCCGATGGAGAATTGCAGCTGCCATTCCTTGCGCGGCTCTTCCACCGCATCCAGCCTTGCGATGCGTGATTCCATCTGCCGCACCTTCTGGGCCTGCTTCTCCGAGGACTCGGTGCTTGCGGCCCGGCGGATCTTGTCATTGTCCGGGCTTTTCTTCATGGCGTTCCGCACGCCCTGGGAGCTCCATTCACGCTGCGTCCGGGCCCGGGAAACGAGGTCCGCTTTTGTGGCGGAAAATTCCTCGTACTTTTCGCGGGCGTGCCGCCGGGCAACGGCGCGTTCCTCCAGGAAGGCGTCATAGCCGCCGTCGTAAACGGCCACGGCATTCTGCGCCAGGTCCAGTTCCACCACCGTGGTAACGCAGCGGGCCAGGAACTCGCGGTCGTGGCTCACCAGCACGGCCCCGCCCCGCAGGCCTTTGACGAAGTCCTCGAGCTTGGCGAGGCCCTCCAGGTCGAGATCATTGGTGGGTTCGTCCAGCAGCACCACGTCGAACCGGCTCAGGAGCAGCGCAGCCAGCGCCACGCGGGCGGCCTGCCCGCCGGAAAGGCCGGTCATGGCCGCGTCCGGCCCGGTCTCCAGCCCCAGGTCCGCCAGTACGGCGGGAAGCCGGTCGTCCAGGTCGGCTGCACCGGAAGCCATCCACCGGTCGAAAGCGAGCGCATAGGCGTCATCTGCTCCCGGGGCACCTGCTCCGAGCGCTTCCGCCGTCGCTTCCATCTCGACCGTGGCCTGCGCGCATCCCGTGCGGCGGGCAACGTATTCCGCAACCGTTTCGCCCGGCACCCGTTCATGCTCCTGCGGAAGCCACCCCACAAAGGCATCGGCAGGGGCAAGGCTGACCGAGCCGTCCTGCGGCTCGTCCACGCCTGCCAGGAGACGGAGCAGCGTCGATTTCCCGGCTCCATTGGCGCCCACCACGCCCACCACGTCCCCGGGGGCGACGGTCAGGGAAAGCCCGGAGAAAAGCTGCCGGTGGTCATGACCGCCG
This sequence comes from Arthrobacter sp. BB-1, assembly GCF_006151685.1. NCBI lineage: Bacteria > Bacillati > Actinomycetota > Actinomycetes > Micrococcales > Micrococcaceae > Arthrobacter > Arthrobacter sp. BB-1. Next base: position 37,309 of record NZ_VDEV01000009.1, on the reverse strand, counting down.
GAGACGTCCTTGGCTACAAGGGTTGCAGTCATGTGATCCATCCTTTCGCCGCTGCGTCCGCAGCGGGTTTCCTGCCCAAAAACCGGCCGGCGGGACCATGCCGATTGCCCGGGAGGAAGGCGCGCGGGCCGCAGGACATAAAAGAACCCGCTGGTCCGGACTTGGGGGGTGTACGGACCAACGGGCTCGACCATCAAGCATAGTCGAAAGGGCGGCCCGGGTAAAATTGGGCTGCCGCGGGCAGGCTAAAATCGACGAAACACCCGTTCTGCAGAGAGCCCTCCATGACCATCCCCGCCAAGGCGTTCCAGCGCTGGCTGCAAGGCATTGCGCCGGATGCCAGTACGGCAGATGTCTGCAGGATCTCCGGAATCAAGCGGACAACGCTCGCCCAGCAGCTGGTCCGCGGGAAAGTCGCGGTGGGCACTGTGGTCAGCATCAGCCGCGCCTACGGCGTCAATCCTGTTGCGGCCCTGGCCACCTTCGAGGCCTACCGGGACCTGGCCGGCCCCCAGCCCCTGCCCACCCGCTCCGAACTGGTGAGCCAGATTTCCACGGCGGACCTCCTGAGGGCACTGCTGTCCCGGCCGGCGATGGAGGCCGCCGCCCCGGGGAAGGAACCGCCGCCGCTTTCCGCTGCCCCGCACTCCACCTCGGTCAAGAACTGGGTTGATGCAATCGACGACGGCGAGGTGCGGCACCGCGTCTCGGCTGCCACCGGGGTTGCGCCCCAGAACTACTCCGCCCAGCTGACGGCGAACCGGCTGTCCCCCGAACTGGCCATCGCCACGTCCCTCGCCGCCGGCGTCGGACCCACCGGCGGGCTGGTGGCCACCGGCCTCATCACGGAGGAAGAAGCCGGGTGGCCGGCCGGCGCCCGGCAGGGCGCCTTGGACAGCCTGTCCGACGGCGACCTCACCGCCTTGGCGGGCGACAGGCTCCAGGCACTGGGCAAGGTGCTGCGGCGCCAGGAGCAGGACCAGGCGCAGACCGAAAAGATCTGGGAGAACCTGGGATGATCGAAATTCTTCAGTGGTCCACTCTTGCCACCTGCGCCCTCGTTGCGGCTGCCCGGATCCCCAGCGCCCTGCGCGGCGAGAACAGGTCCCTCTTCTACATCTTCGCCCTGATGACTGCGGCAATCCTCCTGAGCATCGAGGCGCCGTACGTGGCCATCGACCAGGCGCTGGGCGGCATCAACCTTGCCAACCTGCTGCTGCGCTTCATCATCTTCGCCGCCATCTATTTCATCGGGATACGCGTCACGCGCGGCTTCGGCGCTGAAGGTGCCCACCGGCTCATCACGGGGAAGGCGGGCATGGTTGTGCTGGCGGCCGTTTCCCTGGTGACGACGGTGGTGTTCTTCATGATGGACACCACCGGCTCTTCGGCAGGACTATCGGCACTATCGGAAAAAAGCGGGTACAACGCCATACTGGCGCAGTACTACGGCGCCGCCGGCCGCGCCTACCCGGCGTATGTGGGCCTCGTCCTGCTGCCCGCCATGGTGCGGGCCGTCCGGAGCCGGTTGCCCGTGTTGGTGCGGGTGGCGGCCGGCCTCCTTGCCCTGGGCGGCGTGGCGATCGGCCTCAGCCTGCTGTTTCCCCTGGTGCCTCCCGGGTGGGCCGCCATCATGTTCGTGGTCAACTACACGGCTGTGCTGTGTTACTTGGTGGGGCTGGCGCTGATCTGGGCCGCCCGGGTGCGCAGCGGCAAGCCTTTGTCCAGCAAAAGGACATATACCGAAAAGTAACAAGGCTTGCTTTCACAAAATCATTAGAATGTGAAACAATCATGAATGTGTGAAGGTGGAGCGCGAAGCGTTTTCGAACGGGGATAAATTCTTGAACGCGAGCGCTCCGGGGGCCTACGCACGCATTGGGGGGATGAGTGGTGGCGGGACGTTGGGGACCGCCCCCACTCAGCCTATTTAAGGCCCTTTTTGCCGGGCCCAGGCCCCTACTGCTTTGGCTTACTCCTTGGCGGCGGGCTGACTTTGCCGCTGCCTGCCGGCCTTGCCGCTTCAGCTCACTTTGCCGCTGGGCCGGACGCCCGGGACACCCTGAGAGTCACCAGCTGGAACGGCCGCAAAACCAGATCCGCACCGTCCTGGCGCGTTTCCACTCCTGGGGCCGGGAGTGGTCGCTCCAGCAGGTCGACGGCAGTGACGCGCCGCACCGGGAAGTTCGTCATAAGTTTTCCCGCAGAGCGCTCGCCCAGCGACTCGTACAGTCGGACCACCACATCGCCGGACCCGTCCTCCGCCAGCTTTACGGCTTCAATGACCAAAGCGGGGTTCGTTATGGAGAAGAGCGGTTCCACAGGTGTTGCGCCGCGGACCAGCCGGGGAACGAGGTTGGTGCGGTAGCCTTCCTCCACAGCATCGGCAATGCCGGCACCGGGACGGATGGTGACGGTAAGTTCATGCAGCCCGCGGTCGGCGTCGGGATCCGGGTACTTCGGGGCGCGCAGCAGTGAGAGCCGCACGGTAGTGGTGGTGCCGCCGTCGGAATCCCTGATGTTCCGCATGACGTCGTGCCCGTAGGTGGAGGAGTTGGAAATGGCCACGCCATATCCGGGCTCGGCCACGTGGATCCATCGGTGTGCGCAGATTTCGAACTTGGCCGTTTCCCATGAGGTGTTGGTGTGGGTGGGCCGGAAGACGTGGCCGAACTGCGTCTCGGCGGCGGACCTGTCCGCACGGACATCCAGTGCGAAGCCCAGCTTGAGCAGTTTTTCGCGTTCCTGCCAGTCCACGGAGGTGGTGATTGACAGGGACGGGCTGCCGGCCGCAAGGCTGATGTACTGCGTAACGGCGGATGTACCGGCAAGCCGCTCTACGGTTACAGTCGCCGCTGCCCCTTCCCGGTTCAACTGCAGGGATGTGGCCTGCGTCAGCGCCGTGACGTTGCGCCTGTAGAACTCGTCGATGTCCCAGGCGTCCCATTCGTTGGGCGTGTCCCGGTGCAGTTCCAGGAGGTTGCCGCGCTGGCCCGGGGCAATAGCTTCGCGGCCGGTGGCATGGTCTACGAGCGAGGCGAGGAGCCCGTTACCGTCCAGCACCGCGCGGATGACGCCGTTGTCCAGGATGTAGCCGCCGTCATGGGCCTTGGCGTGGACCTGTTCCGCCGGCAGCGCCGGTTCGCCCGCAGCCAGCGCGGGCACGCCGGCCCTGGCATGCGGCGCCGCGTTCAACAGGAACGTGCGTTCGCCGCTGCCAAGCACGGCGGCGGCAGCCTGGCTGATAATGGCATCAAGGGCTTCACCGATTGCCTGGTAGTTGCGCTCGGCATCCTGGTGTACCCAGGCAATGGAGCTGCCCGGCAGGATGTCGTGGAACTGCTGGAGCAGCACCAGTTGCCAGAGCCGCTTGAGCTCGGCGGCCGGGTAGGCGTAGGCGCCGGTACGGACGGCGGCCGTGGTGCACCACAGTTCCGCCTCCCGCAGCAGGTGCTCACTGCGCCTGTTGCCCTTCTTGGTCCTGGCCTGGCTGGTGTAGGTCCCGCGGTGCAGTTCGAGGTACATCTCGCCTACCCAGACGGGCAGGACGGGGTAGTCCTCCTCCGCCTGCCGGAAAAAGCTTTCGGCTGAGCCGATCCGGACCTTGGGCGAGCCCTCGAGGTTGGCGGTGCGGGCCGCTGCTGCCAGCATTTCCCGCGTTGGTCCGCCGCCGCCGTCGCCGTAGCCGAACGGCACCAGGGACACGGTGCCGCGCCCATGGTCGCGGTAGTTCCGTTCCGCGTGGGCCAGTTCACGGCCGGTCAGCTCCGAGTTGTAGGTGTCCACCGGCGGGAAGTGGGTGAAGAGCCGGGTGCCGTCGATGCCCTCCCAGTTGAAGGTGTGGTGGGGAAACTTGTTGGTTTGGTTCCAGGAGATCTTTTGGGTCAGGAACCAGCGGCTGCCCGCGGATTTGACGATCTGCGGCAGCGCGGCGGAATAGCCAAATGAATCAGGCAGCCAGGCCTCGTGGCATTCAATGCCGAATTCCGCCATGAAGAAGCTTTTGCCCTCCACGAACTGGCGCGCCATGGCCTCGCCGCCGGGCATGTTGGTGTCCGATTCGACCCACATGCCGCCTACGGGGATGAACTGGCCTGAGCGGACCTTCTCGCGGATGCGGCTGAACAACTCGGGGTAGAGCTCCTTTATCCAGGCCAGCTGCTGGGCTGAGGAGCAGGAGAACACAAAGTCCGGATGTTCATCCATCAGGGACACCACGTTGGAGAATGTCCGGGCACACTTGCGGACAGTCTCACGCACCGGCCAGAGCCAGGCGGAGTCGATGTGCGCGTGGCCGGTAGCCACCAACTGGTGCGCGGAGGCGTAGGCCGGCCGGGCCAGTACTTCGGCAAGCGCTTCCCGTCCTGCTGCCGCGGTGCCGGCAACATCGTCCGGGTCCATAACGTCCATCATGCGTTCCAGGGCCCGGAGGATCTCATGCCGCCGGGGCAGTTCCAGGGGCAGTTCAGCCATCAGGCCCGAAAGCGTCCAAATATCCTGCTGGAGTTCCCAGACCGCCTGGTTCAGTTCAGCAATGGCAATGGTCCCCAGCCGGTACTGTGGCGCTGTCCCGGCCGTGGATTTGTCGCCGTACGGCATGGGGGCAAAGGTCCAGCCCTGCGCCACGTCCGGGTTCGCAGCGGCCTCGACGTAGAAGTCCACCGCCATCCCGCCGCCCAGCAGCTTCAGCGGTATGTACTGGTTCCTGGGCGAGACCGCCTTGATGATGGTGCCGTCCGGGCGCCACGCCATGCCTTCGCACTGGAAGCCGGGAATTTCGATCGTGAAACCCAGGTCCACCAACACTTCAACGGTGGTGTCGGGGTCGGTGCCCCATGATTCCGGGACCTCGCCCTGGAGCCGGAGCCATTTGGTCCCCCAAGGTTTCCCCCATGGGGCCCCGTGCTCCTGTGGCTGGAAGTCCTGTCGCATTGCCTCCAGCGCGGGGACAGGCTCATCGGGCGCGTCCCAGCTGCTCAGGGTAAGGGGAATGCTCCGGCTGTAGACCGCCGGGCTAATCCGCTCACGCACGAACCTTTGGAGGCGGACTTCCGTTATCCGGCGGTCGTCATGCAATGTGGGCCCTCTTTAGCGCTTGGGACTGGACGATGCTGTCCATTCGATGGATAAATCTACCCGCTGGTAGCCCGTTTACCAACCCTTTCGGAAAACGCATCCCGGACAGTGTCCTGCGCGCAAACCAAGCCTATGACGGCGGCGCCGCAGCCACCGGCCGCCGGATTCTTCCGTCACCGGCGTAGATGTTGAGGCTTGTTCCCCTGCTGAAACCGGCGAGGGTGACTCCGCTGGCCTCGGCGAGTTCGACTGCAAGGCTCGAGGGCGCACTGACCGCCGCGAGGACGGGGATTCCGGCAAGTGCGGCTTTCTGGACCAGTTCGAAGGATGCCCGGCCGGAAACCTGGAGCACGGTGCCGCGCAGCGGGAGCAGACCTTCGCGGAGGGCCCACCCCACAACCTTGTCCACCGCGTTGTGCCGCCCCACGTCCTCGCGTAGGCAGAGAAGCTGCGCGCCGCCGTCGTCCCCTATCTTGAAGAGCCCGGCGGCATGGACGCCGCCAGTGTCGTCAAAAAGGCGCTGGGACTCCCGGAGGATGTCCGGAAGCGAGGCCAGGACCTCCGCGGAGATATTCAGGGGATCCCCGGCGGGGCTGAAGTGAGAGGACTTCCGGACGGACTCTATGGAATCCGTCCCGCAGATGCCGCAGGAGCTGGAGGTGTAGACGTGCCGGCCGATGGACGGAAGCTCCACGCCAGGCCGCAGCTGGGCCTCCACGACGTTGAAGGTCTGCACTCCGTTTTCGTCTTCCCCGGCGCAAAAGCGCAGCGAAACGAGCTGCCCGGACTCCCAGATCACGCCCTCGGACACCAGGAATCCCGCCACCAGGTCGAAGTCGTCCCCTGGGGTGCGCATGGTGACCGAGAAGGACAGGCTTCCCAGCCGGATTTCCAGCGGCTCTTCCACCGCCAGGACGTCCTCCCGGTACCGGACCGGGAACTCAAGGGCATTCGGGGAGCCGTCCAGCACATACTTGTGCACCTTGCGGCGCTGGGTCACGCGTCCCATATCCCACCGTTCCTGTTCATCTCTCCATCATCGCAACCGTATTGGGGCGATGCCAGCGGGGCTGCGCCATCCGGGCATGCCTCAGCCAAGGAGTGCACTCCAGTCTACGGGGCCTGCCGGCGCCGGCTTTGCGGCCGGCAGGCCTGTCCGTCCGCCGCTGCGCGCCTTCGGCTTGGCGGCGGGGTCCGGCGGAGCGGGGATGGGCGGCCCCCAGGGAAGGGCAAAGGCGGGCACCGGTTCTCCCAGCTGCACCCCGTGGGGAGGCACAACCATGACGCCGTCGGCCGAGGCCAGTCCGCGCATCATGCCCGGGCCCGTGTGCTGGGCCGGCGAGGCCATGCCGTAAAGCAGGCGGAACGGGAGCAGGCGCGTGCGCCCGGGTTCGGGGTCGAGGGTGGTTCCGCAGGGGACCTCCTGCACGGCCGGCAGGGCCCGGTGTCCCAGCGCCGCGAGCAGCGGGGCCCCCACCGTGGACAGGGCCATCATGGCGGCCAGGGGATTTCCCGGCAGTCCCAGCACGAACCGCCCATCCGGAAGTTCGGCCAGGACGGCCGGGTGTCCGGGACGCATGGCCACTCCGTCGATGATGAGCCGCCCGCCCAGCTCGCCTACTGCCCGGCGGAGGTGGTCTGTGCCGGACTTTCCCGTCCCGCCCGTAGTGATGACGACGTCGGCCGGCAGGTCCGGCGTGCCCGGCACCTCGGGGACCACGTCCTCCAGGGCAGCAAGCCATTCAGCGTAGGAATCGCCGATCCGTTGCTGCCCGCCCGCAAGCCCGCCCAGCATGCCCACCACGGCCGGCAGCTGCGGGCCGAAAGTGTCACGCACCTGGCCGGGAACGGGCAGGCCGCGTTCCACCACTTCAGAACCTGTCAGCAGCAGCCGCACGAGCGGCTTCCCCTGGACCACAACCTCGTCGTAACCGGCAAGGGCGGCGAGGGCCAGGTGCGCGGGGTTCAGCACCACCCCGGCCTTGACCAGGATGTCCCCTGCCGAGGCTTCCTCCCCCGCTTTCCTGACGTGCTGGCCCGTCCGGGGTTCGCCGGGGCGTGCGGTGCCGCCGGTCACCAGGACGGGCAGTCCGTCGTCGTCCTTGTCCAGGCGGGCGCTTTCGCTGCGCAGGACCGCCTTGGCGCCGGGCGGGATGAGTCCCCCCGTGGCGATGGGACTGGCCTGGTGCGGAGCCAGGGGCGCACCTGCGTCCACCAGGATCCACGGCCCGGTGCCGCTAACGGCCCAGCCGTCCATCGCCGACGACGCGTAGTGGGGCATCTCCTGCAGGGCCACAATGTCCTGGTCCAGCCGACGCCCAAGGGCCAGCTCCAGGGGGACGGGACCGGCAGGGATCGGAGTGCCGGCGTCAAAGGCAGCCTGCCTGGCTTCTTCCCACGTGTGGTCGAGGTGCCGCGGCTGCCCGGTTTCGGAGGCGCCCGCTTCCTCTTGGGACTCCTTCGTCATTCGCCGGGAGCCCCGGCGGCTTCAGCATCGTAGTCGGCAGCCAGGGAACGGGCCACGGCCAGCGCGGACTCCATGGAAGCAGCATTGGGTGACTGGCCCGAGCCGGAGGCAAGGCCGGCAGCGTAACCGGCAATGAAGGTAGTCAGCGGCGCTGCCGGACGTACCACCGCGTGGGCGGCCACACCAGCGAGGGCAAGGATGGCATTAACGTCCACCTGGACGTCCTCCAGTTCATAGGCCTGGAGCAGGGACCTGCACCACTCCTCCAGCGTTTCATCCTGGCTTTTCACGAACGTGCCTCCCTATTTAACTGCGGCTGCGCCGGTCCTTGGCCCTTGTCCTGGTTTCCGGCGGCAATCCCTAGTGCGGCGGCATCATCCCAGGTATCCACGTCTGCCGTGGAACCTGCAGGGACGGTGACAGGCTGCACTTCCAGACTAGCAAGGAGGGAGCGCACCGAGCCGTTAATAAGGGCACCCCGGGACGAGAGCTCCGCTGCCGACCTTTTTAACGCTGCCGTGCGGTAAAAACCAGCAAGCGGCTGGAGCCGCCCGTCTTCCGAGCGGGCCACGGCGCCGTCTGCCTCCCCCAGCGCCACTGCAGCCGCCAGCGCCCCGATGGCGTCCCGGACCAGCGGCATGTCGCAGGCCAGCACCAGGGTGAACTCGGCCGCGCGCCCTTCCTGGGCGAGGGCCTCAAGCCCTGCGGAGATGGCCGCTGCCGGGCCTGCAAACTCGGGCTGTTCCCGGCAGAACAGCACCCCCGGAACAGTATGTCCGGGCCCCGGGCCCACCACCACCGTTCGCGAAGCACCTGCTGCAGCCGCCAGCGCGCGCTGGAGGAGCGTGTCCCGGCGGAAAACCAAATCCTGCTTCGGCACACCGTCGAGCCGGGAAGACCGGCCGCCGGCCAGGATCACCGCATCGAAGTCCAGCCGGTTCTGTTCCATTCCCCCAGCCTAGCCATCGTTGGCGCTGTCGGCGCGCCGGGGGCTGCGGTCAGGCTGCGCGCTCCGGCAGCAGGAACGGGTCCCAGGCGGGGGTGGGCTTCTCGAGTTCCTTGATCTGCCAGATGGTTCCGTGCGGTGGCTCCGGGACGAAACGCAGCTTCCAGCCCATTTCAGCCGGCGTATGGTCGCCCTTGACGTTGTTGCAGCGCAGGCAGGCCGCCACCAGGTTCTCCCAGGAGTCCTCGCCGCCCCGGGACTTGGGCTGGACGTGGTCGATGGTGTGGGCCGCCTTTCCGCAGTAGGCGCATCTGTGCCCGTCGCGTCTGAGCACTCCGCGGCGGCTGACTGCCGTGGCCTGGTTGTACCTCGGACGGATGTAGCGGTTCAGGAGAATCACGGACGGGCGGCCCAGGATTTCCTGCGGTCCCACCACGGGATCATCGCCTTCGGCAACCACACTGGCCTTGCCCGTGAGCACAAGCACCAGCGCCCGGCGGAAAGTGATCACCGCCAGGGGCTCATACCCAGCATTCAGAACGAGAGTGCGCATGCACGTACCTCTTCACGGCCGCACCCGTCCAGGGGCACGAGGGCCGGCTGCCCTCGGCATGTCCGGGCTATGGATCGACACCACAAGAGTAAACACAGAAGCGCGCTATCGGCTAATTCCTGTTCCGGAACTGTCGTGTCGGCCCAGCCGAGGGCCCCTGCAGAACGGCCGGACCAGCGGCCCTTAAGCAGCGGGCCCTTAAAGGGGAAAGGACCCCTGCCGTGGGGCAGGGGTCCTTTTGCGTCCCGGGTGGACAGCCGAATACCGGAATCAGTTCACGCGGATGAAGACGGGGCCGGAGCCGACGTTGGCGCTGAAGACCACCGTCTGGTTTCCGTTGTAGCCGCCGTGGACGGCCTGGCCGTTGCCCGCGTAGACAGCGATGTGCGCCATGCCGGCGCCTCCGTCTGCGTAGTAGATCAGGTCGCCCGGCTGGGCCTCTGCTGCACTGACCGTGCGGCCCAGGGAGAGGTAGCCTGCAGGCCAGTCGTGGAAGTTGATCCCCACTGCTGCCAGGGAGTTCGTGACCAGCATGGTGCAGTCCTGCATAACACCCAGCTGGGCGTAGGCAGCGGACAGGATGGCTGCGCCCTTGCCGCTGGCGGAAGCGGTAGGAGCGGCTGCGGGGGCCGAAGCCGTGGAAACCTTGGCGGTGACCTTGGGAGCAGCAGCAGGCTGGGCGGCGGGAGCCGGCTCGGCCTCCTGAACCTCAACAGGGGCAGGCTCTTCGATGACCGGGGCCGGCGTGGTGGTGACGGCGGGCTTCTCGAAGGTGATGGCGATGGTGGAAGCAGCAGAGATGGGTGCCTCGACGGCGGATTCAACTTCCAGGGTGGAAGGAGCGGAATCGCGCTGGACGTTGGAGTCGGCAGCGTTTGCCGCAATGCCGCTGGTCAGCACCAGGCCGGAAGCAGCGGCGATGACCGCCGCCTGGCGGCCTACGCCACCGGCGTTCTCGCCGACAGCCTTGGCGATGATGGCGATTGAGTTGGTTTTGGTGACCTCGGCGCGATGCCGTGCGGTAGCACGAGTAGTCATCAGTTCTCTCTTTCGTTTTCCTCAGGGCCGTTGTGGGCACCAAGGGATGTGGACGCGCCGGCATCTTGGGGGTACGCCGGCACGCCCCGAACGGGGATGTGGTGTTAGCGGGAAGTGTGGAGCAAAGAAATAGTTCCTGGACCCGAGGGTCCAAGAACTATTTGCTGACGGTGAAGAACGAGGAGCTGCCGGTCGCAGCTACGGCGTGGAGCAGCGTGCCCTGGGAGGGGTTGAGTGCACTGATCATCATGCCGTTGCCGACGTAGATGCCTACGTGCGCTCCGCCGTTCTGCATGACCAGGTCGCCGGCCTGCGGGGTGGAGGTGGGCGTCATGGCGGTCCAGGCGTTGACCCGGGGGATGCTGATGCCGGCCTGGGCGTAAACCCACTGGGTGAAGCCCGAGCAGTCCCACCCGGTGACAGGGCTGGTGCCGCCCCAGACGTACGGGCTGCCGATGCCGGTGTAGGCGATGCCAGCGATGCCCGAGGTGGAAGCGGAAGAGACAGTCTTGGCCAGCTTGTCCGCTGCGGATTCCGTAGTGCCCGCGGTGGAGGCCGCGCCGGTTTCCGTGGCGGTGGACTGCGCCCGCACCGGCGCCGGCTTCGGCGCGGCCGTGGTCTTGACGACCGGGCGTTCGAAGGAAACGGTAGCCGTGGGTGCTGCGGTGACTGCCAGGGCAGCCTGTGCGGAACCGGACTCCGTGGAAGCGGAAACACCAGCGGTGGTGTCCGCTGCGTTGGCGGGCAGGCCCATGCTGAGGATAAGACCGGAAGCTGCGGCGATAACGGCAGCCTGGCGACCTACTGTCCCGGCATTGGCACTAACAGCCTTGGACATGCCGTCCAAGGGGTTGGTACGAACCGTTTGCGCACGGTGGCGCGCAGAATTATTGCGTGAAGACACGAAGGTAGCCTCTCCCAATGCCTGCGAGGTGAGCTGTCGGATTCGGATGGGAGTCACCCGGCCGCGCTGCTTCCAAGGAAACTTTGCGACTTAACCCCAAGGTCTTAGCCAAAGCCAAGACCAAAATTGGTTCCCCCGCCCCTGCCAGACGATGAAATGCGAACGGACCTTGAGCGGTGGCAGAGTTAGGCAATCCGCACAAGAGCGTCAACTTCGGAAAAGTTGACGCGAGTTAGACGGTACAGCAGTTTTGAGTGAATGTCACATTCAGGTCACGGCATGTCACGACGATCTGATAGTTAACCGTCATTTGACTAGAGCCAGCCGGTGGGATCGACTACTTCACCGTTGACCTGCACCTCGAAGTGGAGGTGGCAGCCAGTGGAGGCGCCCGTGGTCCCGCTGAGGGCAACAACGTCCCCGCGGGAGACCGTCTGCCCTTCCTTCACGCTGAAGGAGGAGAGGTGGTTGTACGTGGTTTCCAGTCCGTTGCCATGATCCACCACAACGCGGTTTCCGCCGCCGAACTGGTGCCAGCCCACGAAGGTCACCGTGCCGGTGGCGGCAGCGAGGACGGACGTGCCGCACTGGGCCACGTAGTCCTGGCCGCGGTGGAAGTCGCCTGAGCCGCCAGTAATGGGGCTGACGCGGTAGCCGAAGGGGGATGCCGTGGTCAGTGTGGCCAGCGGCGCGCCGAGGCTTCCGGCCGAGGCGGCCCGTGACACAGAGCCGGCGGACTGGGCACTGAGCAGCTGCTTGAGCTTGCCGTCCGGATCCGCCTGGGTGACGACGGCCGAGCGGCTGAAATCGATCTGGGCGCCGGCCTCCGCTGAGACCTGGGGCTGCGGAGTGACGGCTGAAGCTGCGACCGGCGTGACACCGGGAGCGTTGTTTGCCATCACGGGACTGGTGGCCGGCACTGTCACGGTCAATACCAGGCCTGTGGCGGCGAGTGCGATTCCGGCCTTTTGGCCGATCCCGCTGGCTGCCGCGAACTCGGTGACCTGGCGGAAGGGACCACGACGGCGGCGCGCATCACGGTGCGGATCGCGGGGGCGTTCCGTGGTGATGACTTCGACAACCCGCGGCGTCGCAGCGGGTACCGCGGCGCGGCGGCGTCCCCTGGGGGTCTGCATGGACAAGAAGGGTTCCTCTCTGGAAAGCCTGCGAAGTTAGCTGTCGGATTCGGGTCAGAGAGTTCAAAGACCCGGTCCGCCGTAAGCAAGCTTCGGCACAGGAGGTATCCACGGAGGATCCTTCACTGGAAGAGGCTTGCTGCTGACGGACTTCACCCCAAGGCAGTCCCCCGGCTGCCGCTTGTGGTTCCCCCGCCTCTGCCAGTAATGACTCGTGCACCTGGTCCGCTGGCAGAGCTCGGCTCCGGATCAGGTAACGCTTTAGTATCAACGCTTGGGTTTAACTATAGGGCCATAAGTCCCAAAGTAACAATTCCGTTATCTTTGCGTAACCGGCGCCCAATGGGGTAGCCCGGAGGCCCCAAGCCGCCCCTAGCGTACGGCCACGAAGACGTGCGCCGCGACTTCGGGCGGCAGTTCCAGGGCCCCTTCGATGCCCGGGACGCGGACCGAGATGTACTCCCCCACCCGCTCCAGCGATACGGAGGCGCCGGGCCGGATTCCGCCCTCATCCAGCTGGACCAGCAGCTCGGGTTCCACCTGAATCGGCTCAGCCAGGCGGCTAACGGTCACTTCCGAGGCCGGGCCATAGGACTTCATGGCCTCAAGCAGGCTGACGGCCGCGTCCGCGGAGGCCTGCGCCTGGCCGCCAAGGGCCGCCAGGCCGGGGATGGGGTTGCCGTACGGGGACTCGGTGGGGTGGTTCAGCATTTCGTAGATGCGCCGTTCCACCCGCTCGCTCATCACGTGCTCCCAGCGGCAGGCTTCATCATGGACGTAGGCCCAGTCCAGGCCAATGACGTCGGCAAGGAGCCGCTCGGCCAGCCGGTGCTTCCGCATGACTTCCGTGGCGCGCTTCCGTCCCACTTCCGTAAGTTCAAGGTGCCGGTCCCCCGAAACCACCACCAGCCCGTCCCGTTCCATCCGGCCGATGGTCTGTGACACAGTGGGCCCGGAGTGGCGCAGCCGCTCCGCAATCCGGGCGCGGAGGGCAACGATGTTTTCTTCCTCAAGCTCCAAGATGGTCCGAAGGTACATCTCCGTAGTGTCGATCAGATCCGTCATCCAGCTCAGCTCCTCGAGCGCAGTACCTTGCGTTGTCCCACCGTACCGCCTTCACATGCGGCGTGGTCCGTTGGAAAGCTTAGCCTATTTTGAGTTTGTCCGAATAGTTGACGGCGAGGGCGGGCCCTGTCTCAATGTCTGGACTATGACGGTCCAGGTTCCCGCTGAAACAGCTGTTCGGGCAGAATAAGGGAGGGCCCGGGCCACAGTCGCCGCCGACTGCCTGCCGCCCACCATCCGTCCGGACCAACAGCCCGTCCACGCCGAAATTGGAGCACCTGTGAGCGAAAACAGCATCACTATTCCCGCCGACCTCCTGCCCCAGGACGGGCGGTTCGGCGCCGGTCCGTCCAAGGTCCGGCAGGAGCAGATCGATGCTTTGTCCGCCGCATCGAAGACCATCCTGGGAACGTCCCACCGGCAGGCCCCCGTCAAGAACCTGGTGGGATCTGTACGCGAAGGCCTCAGCCAGTTCTTCCGCGCACCCGAAGGCTATGAAGTGGTGCTGGGCGTCGGCGGCTCCACGGCGTTCTGGGACATCGCCAGCTTCGGCCTGGTGGAGAAGAAGGCCCAGCACCTCTCGTTCGGTGAATTCGGCTCGAAATTCGCCGCGGCCACCAACAAGGCGCCGTTCCTGGATGCCTCCTCCATCATCAAATCCGAGCCTGGCACCCGCCCGGCCGCACAGGCTGAGGCGGGCGTTGACGCCTACGCCTGGCCGCAGAATGAGACGTCCACCGGCGTTTCCGCCCCCGTGAAGCGCGTGGCAGGAGCGGATGAGGGCGCCCTGGTCCTTGTGGACGCGACGTCGGCTGCCGGCGGCCTGGACGTCGACGTGGCGGAGAGCGACGTCTACTACTTCGCCCCGCAGAAGAACTTTGCCTCCGACGGCGGGCTCTGGCTTGGCCTGTTCTCCCCTGCTGCCCTGGAACGCGCGGCGCGGATCAAGGCCACGGACCGCTGGATCCCGGACTTCCTGGACCTCCAGACAGCCATTGACAACTCCCGCCTGAACCAGACGTACAACACCCCGTCACTGTCCACCCTGGTGACCCTGGACGCCCAGGTGCAGTGGCTGAACGGGAACGGCGGCCTGGACTTCGCTGCGGCGCGGACTGCTGATTCCGCCGGACGCATTTACAGCTGGGCCGAGACCTCCGAATTCGCTACGCCGTTCGTCGCAAACCCGGACGAGCGCTCCAACGTCATCGCCACGATCGACTTCGATGATTCCGTGGACGCAGCAGTGGTGGCCAAAGTCCTGCGCGCCAACGGCATCGTGGACACCGAGCCGTACCGGAAGCTGGGGCGCAACCAACTGCGCATCGCCACGTTCGTGGCCATCGAGCCATCCGATGTCTCCGCCCTGCTGGCCAGCATCGACTACGTGGTGGGCGAACTGCGCAAGTAGGACTGCGCAAGCAGCGGAAGTGCCTTAACGTACGACGGCGCCGCCCGGGTTCATCCCGGACGGCGCCGTTCGTGTGTGGTCATTAAGTCCGTGCGTCGTCGTCAGGCTGCCCGTCGTCGTCAGGCTCCCCGCCCCCGGGCACCTGGCCCTGTTCAGGTTCCTGTGCCTGGACTGGTTCCTGGCCCTGTTCATGTTCCTGTGCCTGGGCTGGTTCCCGGGTCTGTTCGGGTTCCTGCTCGTCCTCGGGGCGGACGCGTTCTGCCCACGGCACCCACTCCGGGGCAAGGATCGAATCTTCCGACGGCAGCAGGCCGAGTTCGTTGACCGTGACCACCTTGGAGCGGGAGTTGCGGGTCAGCACCGCATACCATTGCCAGCCCAGGTAGCCCGGCAGCCTGGACTCAAACAGATGGGTCACCAGGCGGTCGCCTTCGCTTTTCGCCGCGAGGTGCTGGCCGATTGTTGCCGCCGGCGTGATGCCCTCGATGGCGGTGCGGGCCGTGTCCACGGCTGCAGCCAGGAAGGCATCGGGCTTCCCCGTCCGCCACACCGGAACTCCCGCGCGGCGCCTGGACACGGCCTTAGCCCCCGCAGCTGCAGGGTTGGCAACGGCAGCACCCCCCGCCGTCGGACCGTCCTGGTCCGGGGCGGCCGGCACCGGCTGTTCAGCTTCCGGGTTCATCGGCGCCTAAACGTCCAGCTCGTCGGCAACCTTACGCAGGGCCGCGGCGATGGCCTTGCCCTTGTTGCCTTCCGGGTACTTGCCGGCGGAGAGCGTTCCGGAGAGATTGTCCAGCACGGTCACCAGGTCCTGGACCAGCGGGGCGAGTTCCTTGGCGTTCGGCCGCTTGGCCTTGGCGATCGAGGGCGTCTTGTCCAGCACGCGCAGCCCCAGGGCCTGGGCGCCCTTGCGCCCATCAGCTACCCCGAATTCAACCCGGGTGCCGGCCTTGAGCTCTGTTACGCCTTCGGGCAGCGACGATTTGGGCAGGAATACCTCCTGGCCATCTTCGCCTGCGAGGAACCCGAAGCCCTTGTCCTTGTCATACCACTTGACCTTGCCGGTAGGCACGTAATCAACCTTCTTCGTTCTGACGTCTTCTGACACGGCCAGCCCTCACCGCATCCGCATTGCTGTGCGGGTTTAGGGCATGACGGCTGTAACCGTGTTGGTCTATCCCTCAAGGTTATCCTGCCCGCCGCCCTATTCATGCTTTCAATGGCTCCGTGCAGCCTTCCGGCGGCACCCTCCAACACCATTCACTCCCGACGCTGCAGGAGCGGTAGCGTTACGTCCATGACACCCTCGCGCTACCGGCGTGCCCTGATGATCCTCGCCGCGGCTGTCGCCGTGCTTTCCCTGGTGGCGGTAGGCGCCGTGATGGCCCTTGCCTTCGCCGGTTCCGTGGCTCCGGCCTGGGTCACCTACACGGCGCTGTACGGCCTGCCCCTGGCCTTCCTCCTGATGCTCTTCCTGGTTCTGGACAGCGTTGCCGGGCGCCGCCGGGCAGGAAACGCGGACCGGCGGTAACGTTGGACTGATGTCCCTCATTCGTGCGTTGAGCAAGGAGCTGGAGGCACGCAGCGACGATTCACTGCGTGCGCTGTTCGATGCGCGGCCGGACCTCATCTCGCCCCCTGTTCCGGACTTCCCTGCCCTTGCCGCCCGGGCAAGTGCCAGGCTCAGCGTGCAGCGGGCGCTTGAACGCCTCAACCGGCCGCAGATGCAGGTCCTCGAAACCCTCCACCTGTGCACCAATACGGATACCGGCCACAGCGCGTCCGCTTCCGGGCTCCGCAAGATGATTTCCGGATCGTCGGCAGCCTCTGTGGAGCGGATCCTTCATTCGCTGCAGGAACTTGCTCTGGTGCACCGCGCCGAGCCGCCGCACGGCACCCCCGCGTCCGCGGCGAAACAGCACTACTACCTCCCGGTGGGTTCGCTGAAGGACGTGGTGGGCATCTATCCCGCCGGGCTGGGCAGGAGCTACACCGAACTGGTCCGCCTCCAGCCGGCCTTCGCCCAGCGCGCCGTGCAGCTGGTGTCCGAGCTGCACCGCAGCGGTGTAGCCATCCACGATGCCACCACGCCAATGGAGGCAGCGCTCGCGCTGCAACACTGGACGTCCTCCCCGGAGGCCCTCCAGAGTATTCTGGCCACCGCCCCGGAGCGGACGACGGCGCTGCTCGCCAGGTTCCGGAACTGGGCCATGGGTGCCGTCCCCCAGGCGCAACGGAAGGCGTCAATCACCACGGAAGGATCCGACGTCGGGCCCGTGGACTGGCTCCTTGCGCGCGGCCTGCTGGTGCCGCTGGACGCGGCGCACGTCGAGCTGCCGCACAGCGTGGGGATCTCCCTGCGCGGCGGTGCGGTGATTGACGATTTCACGTTGTCGCCACCGGTCCCCCACCTCGGCCGGACCTCGGCGGCGCTGCGCAGGAACGCAGCCCTCAGTGCCATCTCGGAGACGCTGCGCCTGGTGGGCGATCTGCTCCACGCGGTAGGGGACCAGCCGCTGGCCACGCTCCGCAGCGGCGGAGTGGGGGTGCGCGAGATGAGGCGTTTGGCCGAACTGCTCCGGATCGACCTGCAGCACGCCGGGGTCCTGCTGGAGCTGTCCGCACTGGCCGGCCTCATTCGCCTGGACGTCGATTCCTCCTGCTGGGTCCAGCCTCCGCAGCTGGAATGGCTTATCCTCCCGCGGCAGGAACAGTGGCTCTGGCTGGTGAACGCCTGGCTGTCCAGCGAGCGCGTGCCGTCCCTGGTGGGCCAGCCCATCACCGGAACGCGGAACGCGCCGGCAGCACACCGTTCCGCCTCCGGAAGCACCATCATCGCGCTGTCAGCCGAAGCGCAGCGGCCCGATGCCCCGGTGGTCCGCAAACGCATCCTGGAGATCCTGAATGAACTGACCGTCGAGGCAGGCTCCCCCGACGGGACTGCCCCGGTACTGGATGCGGCGACTGTCCTCCAGCGCGCAGAGTGGGCCCAGCCCAGGATGGCCAGGCGCTTCAGCTCCATGATCCGCGGCGTGCTCGCGGAAGCCGAACTCCTTGGCCTGGTGGGGTCCGGGGCCCTGAGCCAGCTGGGAAGTGCGCTGGCGGAAGACAACCCTGATGCCGCCCTTGCCATCCTGGGAGAGCACCTGCCGGCAGCTGTAACCCACGTCCTGCTGCAGGCCGACCTCACTGCTGTCGCCCCGGGGTACCTCGCCCCCGAACTCGCCGGGAAACTCCTGCTGATGGCTGACCCGGAAGGCCAGGGACCCGCCACCATCTACCGCTTCTCGGCCGGCTCCATCAAGCGTGCCCTGGACACCGGACACAGCGCCGCCGGCATCCTGGAGTTCCTCCGGGAGCACTCGGCCACCGCGGTGCCCCAGCCGCTCGAATACCTCGTGGAGGACACCGCCTCACGGCACGGAAGGCTGCGGGTGGGGGCGGCAGCCAGCTTTGTCCAGAGCGAAGACGAAGCAGCGCTCCTGGACCTTCTCTCCGGACCGAAGGCGTCCGGCCTGAACCTGGTGAAGATTGCGCCCACCGTCCTGGTTTCCTCCGCACCGCCGCGGGAAACCGCCCAGGTTCTCCGGAGCCTGGGGCTCTCCCCCTCGGTGGACGGCGCGGACGAACCCGTGGTCCGGCTCCGGGGAACCCCGGCAACGCAAGACCACCTCCGCCCTGTCTACACCGCCCCGCGGACGGCGCCCGGGGCTGAGGAGGTGGACGCCCAGCTTGCGGTCCTGCGCCAAGTGGGGCCCGCCGTCGGACACCGCGGAGGTGCAGGACACCCGGACGGCGAGGCAGGGACGCAGCTGGGGCTTGAGGCGCTGCAGCGCGCCATCAGGCTCAAGCAGCGGATCAGCATGAACGTGGTGGACGGGCTGGGGAATGCCAACCTGGAAATTGTTGTTCCGCTATCAGTAAGCGGCGGACGCGTCCGGGTGTTTGATCCCGCAAAGGAAACGGAACGCGTGCTGTCAATCCACCGCATCATCGACATTGAGGCTGCAGAGGAACTGCGCCAGTGAAGGACTTCCCTGCGTGAACGACGGACCCCTGATCGTCCAGAGCGACAAAACCATCCTGCTTGAAGTGGACCATGAACTGGCAACCGAGGCCCGCCACGCCATCGCGCCCTTCGCCGAGCTGGAACGTGCTCCGGAGCACATGCACAGCTACCGGCTGACACCGCTGGGGCTCTGGAATGCCCGCGCCGCCGGGCTGGACGCGGAGAAGGTGCTGGATACGCTCCTGAAGTACTCGCGCTTCCCGGTCCCGCATTCGCTGCTGATCGACGTTGAGGAAACCATGTCCAGGTACGGGCGGCTGCGCCTGGAGAAGGACCCGCAGCACGGTTTGGTGATGCGCACCGACGATTACCCCGTCCTCGAGGAAGTGATCCGGGCCAAGAAGATCCAGCCCCTGCTGGGGCCCCGGATCGACGGTGAGACCGTTGTGGTGCACGCCTCCCAGCGCGGCCAGCTCAAGCAGCTCCTGCTGAAGATCGGCTGGCCGGCAGAGGACCTGGCCGGGTATGTGGACGGCACCCCGCACCTGATCGCGCTCAATGAGGACGGCTGGAAGCTGCGGCCGTACCAGCGGATGGCCAGCGACAACTTCTGGTCCGGCGGAAGCGGCGTGGTGGTGCTTCCCTGCGGAGCCGGAAAGACCCTGGTGGGCGCCGCTGCCATGGCAACCGGCTCAACCACAACACTGATCCTGGTCACCAACACGGTGGCCGCCCGGCAGTGGAAGGACGAGCTGCTCAGGCGCACGTCCCTCACCGAGGACGAGATCGGCGAATATTCGGGAGCGGTCAAGGAAGTACGCCCGGTGACCATCGCCACCTACCAGGTGCTGACCACCAAGCGCGGCGGCCTGTACCCGCATCTGGAGCTGGTGGACGGCCATGACTGGGGACTGATCATCTACGACGAAGTGCACCTGTTGCCCGCACCGATTTTCCGGATGACAGCCGACCTCCAGGCACGGCGCCGGCTGGGACTCACGGCCACCCTGGTCCGTGAGGACGGCCGCGAGGGCGAGGTGTTCAGTTTGATCGGGCCCAAGCGCTACGACGCCCCCTGGAAGGACATTGAGTCCCAAGGCTACATCGCCCCTGCCGACTGCGTGGAGGTCCGCGTCGACCTGCCCAAGGACGAACGGGTTGCCTATGCCATGGCGGAGGACACGGACAAGTACCGGCTATGCTCCACCTCCGAGTCCAAGACGCAGGTGGTGGAACAGCTGGTGGCCCGGCATGCCGGGGAGCAGCTGCTGGTCATCGGCCAGTACATCGACCAGCTGGACGACCTCGGCGAGCGCCTGAAGGCCCCGGTGATCAAGGGCGACACCTCCGTGAAGGTGCGCCAGAAGCTCTTCGATGCGTTCCGCGCCGGTGACATCCAGACGCTGGTGGTCTCCAAGGTGGCCAACTTCTCCATCGACCTGCCGGAAGCCTCGGTGGCCATCCAGGTATCGGGTTCCTTCGGGTCGCGCCAGGAGGAGGCGCAGCGGCTGGGCCGGCTGTTGCGGCCCAAGAAGGACGGCCGGGCTGCACGCTTCTATTCGCTCGTGGCCCGGGACACCCTGGACCAGGAATTCGCGGCAAAGCGCCAGCGGTTCCTGGCCGAACAGGGCTATGCCTACCGGATCATGGACGCCAAGGACGTGGAACAGAAACCCACTGGCACCTAACAGCCACCTACCGGGTATGTAACGGGATGCCCACAAACGTGTTGTCCGTGCCGCACCGGCCCGCGTGGCTGATGCTTCCAATGCACGTCTTTTCGCTGCGGCGAGGGCGTAGTGGTGGTGGAAGGCGTGCCCGCGGGGCCCAGGATCCTGACCGCCACGGACTTGTTCACCGGCCGGACCGAGAACCTCGTGGTCCGCAACGGCGCGCACAAGGGGTGCCCGGGCTTTATTGGTGAATCTCTCTTCCGGACGTTGTCACCCCGTTATCCCCGGGCTACACTCAGAGCGCTGGGTGTCACATTGGTAACAGGTCCTGAACTCAGATCAGGATGGGCGAAGCCTCACGGCCTTCCCCGTGTATGAGGACGCGTGAATGCGCAGTCGCCCCAGCCGATCCACCCGCGCACCCCCAAGCCATAACACTTGGCTCCGTGCTGCCTGCCCGCTCCGTGCCGCAAAGACGCGACCACCGAGTAGCCGGCGGGCACCCGACGCGCGGGCGCCATCCGATCAGATTCTTGGAGAGGGATGCTGGGGGACCTCCCGGTGCCGGACCAGAGCTCCGCGCCGACCGTCACACCATCCGCCACTCTAAGAAGTGAGTTATTCAATGGAGAATATAACGCGCGCCCGCTGGGGCGCAGGCTTGGCTTGTCTGGCATTGATCCTTTCCGGAGTTACGTCGGCTCAGGCCACGCTCTCCGGAGCCGAACTAAACGCTCAGGACGGCAACTTGGTCGTCGACACAGGCGACATCAAAGACTGGGCGAACATCGGCATCAGCTGTGAAGTTCCCGTCGCGGGATGCGGGCTTGATAAAGCCACCGGCCAGACGGACGATTCATTCGGAACAGGTACAAAGGAAGATACCGCAGTACCGTCCGTCGTCGACGGTTCCATCCCAAACAACAAGAGTGACCTGACACGCTTCTATGCCAAGTTCGTGGAGGAATCGAACGGCAAGACGTACGCCTACCTTGCCTGGGAGCGCGTCCAGGAACCAAGCGGCACTACCAACATGGACTTCGAATTCAACCAGTCGTCCGTGCTGTCCTCCAACGGTGTGACCCCCGTCCGTACGGCGGGCGATGTCCTGATTAAGTACGATCTCTCCCAAGGCGGCGTAACCCCGGTTCTTGGATTCCACCGGTGGATCACCACTGGTGCCCGGACGCTCTGCGAGGCAGCCAACGCGACCCCCTGCTGGAGCAAAGTCCAGCCATTGGCCGGCAACTTCGAAGGCTCAATCAACACCGTTGTGGTGACGGACCCCATTGCACCCAACGCTCCAAGAGATCTGAGTGTCCGGACCTTCGGCGAAGCAGCCATCAACCTGACCGATGCCAAGATCGTCGGCACGGACCCCTGCCTGCCGTTCAGCAGTGCGTACTTGAAGAGCCGCTCCTCAGATTCATTTACGGCGGCCTTGAAGGACTTCATCGCACCGATTTCCGTCGCCACATCGAAGTGTGCAGACATCAACATCCTCAAGACTGACGACGACTCGCCTGCCTCCGCCCTGGCGGGTGCCGTCTTCACCCTGTACAACGATGCCGCACCGGTAGGCGGAACCTTTGATCCGGCCACAGACACCGCGGTGACTCCGGCGACCACGTGCACCACCGGAGCCGACGGCAAGTGCTCGTTCAGCCAGGTTCTCCAAGGCAATTACTGGGTGGTTGAGACCACCACTCCGACGGGACACGACACGGCAGCGCCCCAAGCAGTGACCGTCGTGGGAGGCACCAACGTCAGTCTGACTTTCGTGAATCCCCGGGATTTCAAGATCATCGTGCTGGTGTGCAAAGAGGCTGACAACTCGCTGTACTCGAGCCAAGTCACGGTTGATGGCGTCAACAAGGACTCGCTGGCCACGGCTCCCTCCGGTACCACGGCCGCCCAGCTTTGCAGCCTGGGCGGCGCTGCGTATGACGACAAGAGCTACGGCGCTCACCCCGCGAATGTGGACATCCCGCAGTAGACAGGGAAATCTGGCACCTGACCAGTTGATCACTTTGAAGTGATTCCCAAAGCCAGGGTTCTCCGCACTCCCGTGCGGGGGATCCTGGCGGCGCCGCCAACTTTACTGCGCGCCGCGGACGCCCATGCAACATTCACCATGCATCCAGAAAACTCACAGACTCTGGGAGCAGAATGGGAGCATGAACAAGAACGGTCCCGAGGCAAAGCTCCTTGTTGTTGACGATGAACCCAACATCCGGGAGCTGCTCTCCACATCGCTGCGTTTCGCCGGCTTTGAGGTCGTCTCGGCAGCGAACGGCCGCGACGCCCTCGCGGCGGCCGAAACCCATGCCCCGGACCTGGCCGTGCTGGATGTCATGCTTCCGGACATGGACGGCTTCACCGTCACCCGCCGCCTCCGGGCCTCGGGCAAGCACTTCCCGGTACTGTTCCTGACCGCGAAGGACGATACCGAGGACAAGGTCACAGGTCTCACCGTCGGCGGAGATGACTACGTCACCAAGCCGTTCAGCCTTGACGAGGTGGTGGCCCGGATCCGCGCCGTCCTGCGCCGGACGCAGCCGCTGCTGGATGACGACGCCGTCATCCGCGTCGACGACCTGGAGCTCGACGACGACGCGCACGAAGTGCGCCGCGGCGGCACGGTGATCGAGCTCTCCCCCACCGAGTTCAAGCTCCTCCGTTACCTCATGCTCAACCCCAACCGGGTGCTGTCCAAGTCCCAGATCCTGGACCATGTGTGGGAGTACAACTTCAATGGTGATGCCTCCATCGTCGAGTCGTACATCTCCTACCTGCGCCGGAAGGTGGACATCGACCCCGACGCTCCCGCCCTGATCCAAACCAAGCGCGGCGTGGGTTACGTGCTTCGGACGGCCGAAAAGCGCTGACCTTGCTGCAGCGATGGAAGTCGGCCTCCCTCAGGACGCAGCTCGTGGCCATGATCATGGCGCTGCTCATAGTCGCCCTGACGGTGACCGGAGCGGGAACGCTGGCACTGCTCCACAGTTACCTGCAGGCACAGGTGGACGACAAGTTGACCGCGGCAGTGGACCTGGCCCGGCAGCAGCGCTCCTTCACCCCGCTGCAGGCGCCCAATCCGATGGTCCCCACCGACTACTCGCTCATTCTCTTCGCGCCGGGCGAGGAACCGTACCCGTTTGGCGGCGACCCTGAAAGCCGCCCGGACATCAGCTCCATCACGGTGCAGCAGGCCCAGGAACGCGGTGCCGTTCCCTACCAGGTGCGCGGCACGGACGGGCAGAACTGGCGGGTTGTGGCAGTGCCGGTGCAGAACAACCAGACCACCGCGGTGGTGGTGATCGGGCTGCCACTGCAGAGCGTGGACGATGTCCTCAAGCACGCCTCCCTGGTGGTGACCGGGGTGGGCCTGCTGACCCTGCTGCTGGCTTCCCTCATTGCCAGCTGGACGGTGTCCCGCTCCTTCCGCCCGTTGGCCAGGGTGGAAAAGACGGCGGCGGCCATTGCCGCCGGCGACCTCTCCCGCCGTGTCGACGTCGAAAACCCCGGCACTGAACTGGGACGGCTCAGTAGGTCATTGAATGCCATGCTCGCCCATATTGAAACGGCCTTCGCGGCCCGCACCGCCTCGGAGGCAAGGATGCGGCGCTTCGCGGCGGACGCGTCCCACGAACTGCGGACCCCGCTCGTGACCATCCGTGGGTTCTCCGAGCTGTACCGGCATGGCGCCCTTGCCACCGAGGAAGACGTGGCCACCGCCATGGGAAGGATTGAAAGCGAAGCCAAGCGCATGGGTTCCATGGTGGAAGACCTCCTTCTGCTGGCCCGCCTCGACGAGCAGCGGCCGCTGCAGCAGAAGCCCGTGGACCTTCAGCTGCTCGCCCACGACGCCGTGGTGGACACGCAGGCCAGCTCCCGCTCGCGGGCGATTTCGCTGACCGGGCTCGACGGCGGCCCTGCCACGGCTGCCCCCGTGCTGGGAGACGAAGCCAAACTCCGCCAGGTGGTGGGGAACCTGATGGGCAACGCCCTGCGCTACACGCCGGAGGGCAGCCCCATCGAACTGGCTGTGGGGGTGCGTGCAGGGGAGGACGGACAGCCGCGCTCGGTCATTGAAGTGCGCGACCATGGACCCGGCATCTCCGAGGCGGACGCCTCCAAGGTCTTCGAGCGCTTCTACCGGGCGGACACCTCCCGGACCAGGGAAACCGGTGGCAGCGGACTCGGCCTTGCCATTGTGGCTGCGATCGTAGGGTCCCACGGCGGTTCCGTCAGGGTGGAAAATACCGACGGCGGCGGCGCCACCTTGGTGGTCAGCCTTCCGCACCGTGATGACGCAGCGAATAGCGGCGAGACCGCTGAGGCGGGACAGGGCAGCGACGGCGAAGTTGTCCACATATAGCCCCGGACCGTGGCGGTGCCAGGAGTTTGCTCCCTAGGCTCGATCCCAGCGGCCCGGGCCAGCCGGGCCCCCAGGCAAAAGCTGCCGCTAGAGCGAAAGGCACGGCCATGAGCATCATCTCCGTCGATACCGAACTCCTTCAGTTGAAGTCCGCCAGCGTCCAGGCGACCGTGGACAGGATCAGCGCCGATGTCCAGGCGATGAAACGCGGGCTGGACGAGCTCCAGGGGTCGTGGCGCGGCACCGCCGCCACCAATTTCCAGGCGCTCATCACGGAATGGACCATCACCCAGGGACGGGTGGAAGCCTCGTTGGCGTCCATCAACACAGCGCTTGCCTCCGCCGCGGCCACCTATGCCCAAGCGGAGCAGGGCAACACCCAGCGGTTCAGCTGAACGGGGAAACACCCAGCGGCCAGCTGAACCGGGGCTAGGCCTCCGGAGTGCCTTGGTGGAACCGCAGTCGCCAGCGGCCTCCGTCAAGCACCCACAGTGAGCTTCGGAGGGTGGTGCCGGAGCGAGCGTAGCTGCGGTACGTCAGCAGGACGGCGTCACCGCCAATACGGTCAGCGCCCAGAATCTCAATCTCCGTGCGCTCCCCCGGGTCGTCTTCGAGCGCCATCATCATGGCGTCCCGGGTCCACACCCGGCCCGAGCTGCCAATTTCCATGAAATCGGGGTGCAGCAGGACAGCAGTCCGGCCGATGTCCCCGCGCACCAAGGGGCCCAACAGCTCACGCTCCAGTTCTTCCACCAAGGCCTCCGGCACGGCGGCGGCGGGCTGGACCGCTGTGTCCGGCCCGCCGAAAGTGCCGTTGTCCAGCTGGCTGAACAAATCCGGTTCCTCGTAGGCGCCCGGCGCTGCGGCGGCAACACGGGGTGCCCGCGCAGCGTCTTTGGCCGCCGGCGCGTGGGATGCCTGGGGTGCGTGCGATGCGGCATGGTGCGCGCCGGGGAAACCGGGCCCGGAGCGGGCGGCCACCCCCTGCTGAAAGGCGGTGGCTGCCGCCCGGGCCCGCTCGTCCGCGGCTTCGTTCAGGTCATGCCCGGCATGCCCCTTGACCCATTCGAAGGTGTACTTCCGGCCGGCGAGCTCCCGGTCCAGTTCCTTGAGCAGATCCACGTTCAGGACCGGCTTTCCGTCGGCTTTGCGCCAGCCTTTGCGCTTCCATCCCGGCATCCACTTGGTGATCGAGTTGATGACATACTGGCTGTCGCAAAGGATCCGCAGGTCCTCCTGGGGAAGGTGTGCCGTGGCCCTCAGCAGATCCAGGACCGCCATCAGCTCGCCCTGGTTGTTCGTCCCGTGGGGCCACCCTCCGGCGCGCCAGCAATCATCGTTCACGTACCAGGCCCAGCCGGCCGGGCCGGGGTTTCCCAAGGCCGAACCGTCGGCCGCTGCAGTAATTGTCACCGGTCCATCCTCCCAGACCGGACGGACAATCCGGACTTTCAGCGCAGCCGGTGCACGGCCGTGCCCGGAAGTAAAAGTAAGCAGCTTCCAAGGAACACGAATGCGGCCCCCTCAAAAGAGGGGGGCCGCATTCGTTTCAGCGGGACACAGTCCGGCAGGAGGGCTTAGAAGCCGCCCATGCCGCCCATGTCATCGCCGCCGCCAACGGGGGCCGGGTTCTTCTCCGGCTTGTCGGCAACCACAGCTTCGGTGGTAAGGAACAGGCCGGCAATGGAAGCCGCGTTCTGCAGGGCAGAGCGGGTTACCTTGACGGGGTCGTTCACGCCGGCAGCCAGCAGGTCGACGTACTCGCCGGTTGCGGCGTTCAGGCCGTGTCCTGCGGGCAGGCCGCGGACCTTGTCCACCACAACGCCCGGCTCCATGCCGGCGTTGAAGGCGATCTGCTTCAGCGGAGCATCGATGGCAACACGGACGATGTTGGCACCGGTGGCCTCGTCGCCGGACAGCTGCAGGTTGGCGAATGCCTTGGCGCCGGCCTGGATGAGGGCCACGCCGCCACCGGCAACGATGCCTTCTTCAACAGCAGCCTTGGCGTTGCGCACTGCGTCTTCGATGCGGTGCTTGCGCTCCTTGAGCTCAACCTCGGTTGCGGCACCGGCCTTGATGACTGCGACGCCGCCGGCCAGCTTGGCCAGGCGTTCCTGCAGCTTCTCGCGGTCGTAGTCCGAATCGGAGTTCTCGATCTCGGCGCGGATCTGGGACACGCGGCCAGCGATCTGGTCGGCGTCGCCGGCACCTTCGACGATGGTGGTCTCGTCCTTGGTGACAACAACCTTGCGTGCCTTGCCCAGGAGTTCCAGGCCGGCGTTTTCCAGCTTGAGTCCGACTTCCTCGGAGATGACCTGGCCGCCGGTGAGGACAGCGATGTCGGCAAGCTGCGCCTTGCGGCGGTCACCGAAGCCCGGGGCCTTGACGGCGACGGACTTGAAGGTGCCGCGGATCTTGTTGACGATCAGGGTGGCCAGGGCCTCGCCCTCGATGTCCTCGGCAATGATCAGCAGCGGCTTGTTGGACTGCATGACCTTTTCGAGGACTGCAACCAGTTCCTTGACGTTGGAGATCTTGGAGTTGACGATCAGGATGTACGGATCCTCGAGGACCGTCTCCTGGCGCTCAGCGTCAGTCACGAAGTAGGCGGAGATGTAGCCCTTGTCGAAGCGCATGCCTTCGGTGAGCTCCAGCTCCAGGCCGAAGGTGTTGGATTCCTCGACCGTGATGACGCCTTCCTTGCCCACCTTGTCCAGGGCTTCGGCAATGAGGGCGCCGATTTCTTCGTCACCGGCGGAGATGGACGCCGTGGCGGCGATCTCTTCCTTGGTTTCGATTTCCTTGGCGGAGTTCAGCAGTTCGGCGGTGACGGCCTCAACGGCCTTCTCGATGCCGCGCTTGAGGGACAGCGGGTCGGCGCCGGCGGCGACGTTGCGCAGGCCTTCCTTGACCAGGGCCTGGGCCAGCACGGTAGCGGTGGTGGTTCCGTCGCCAGCGACGTCGTCGGTCTTCTTGGCAACTTCCTTGACCAGCTCGGCGCCGATCTTCTCGTAGGGATCGTCCAGCTCGATCTCCTTGGCGATGGAAACACCATCGTTGGTGATCGTGGGGGCGCCCCACTTCTTTTCGAGGACGACGTTGCGTCCACGCGGGCCGAGGGTGACCTTAACGGCGTCGGCGAGGATATTCAGGCCCCGCTCAAGGCCGCGGCGTGCCTCTTCATCAAATGCAATGATCTTGGCCATAACGGCAATAGTCCTTTCGGGACAGTCGTTAAGAATGAACCTTCGCTGCAGTGCCCGCGACGGACGACCCTTTGCCGGCGGCCTCTGTATGCCTCCGGGTGCGGGTCTCACTCCAGTAAGGTGTTTCTTCGCTCCTCGCCCGGTGCCGCGCGCCGCCGGCCGGAACCAGGCTTTGCTTAGCAGTCGGTACGTCAGAGTGCTAAGTCAATAATTAGCACTCCCCACGTGAGAGTGCAAGCGAATAGGCCGCCTAAAGCGTTGCGGCAGGCACCTCTACGCCGAGGGCGATCAGCCGGCGCGGCCCGCCGTTTCGCGGCCGCTGGGCGTCGGGTTGTTGTCTGCCCCGTAGGTGAACACAGTGAACGTTGCCGAGGTGATGTCGCCATTGGCGTCGAAGGCAACCGGGCCGGATTCGCCGTCGTAGTTGATGCCCGTACCGGAAGCCTTCGCTGCCAGGCATTCCTTGTAGCTGGGGCAGGGCGTGCCCGGCGCCGATTCAGTCCCGCCAGCGGTCCCGGCAGCCGTCCCGCCTGAGACGGCAACCAGGTTTGCTGCGATGGAGCGGCCGGAGTCGTCCTCGGCTTTGGCCGCCGCCAGGGCCGCGAGGATCGCGGCGTCGTATGTCTCCGCTGCGAAGGACACGTCCTTCAGGCCGGGATCGATGCCGAGGAGCCTTTCCTGGAATGCTGCGGCTGGCAGCTCACCGGGGACCACGGCCCGGGCACCCTCCAGGGCCTTGGTTCCCAGCTTGGACGCGTACCGGCCGAATGCGCCGTCGCTGAGGATGATCCTGGAACCGGCAACGGCCGCGTTGTTGAGTTCAGCCAGGGCACCCTGCGCGCCGTCGCGCGCCACCAGGATGACGGCGTCAGGGTCCGCTGCGCGGGCGGCCGCGGCGGCGTTTCCCGCTTCACCCGGCTTGAAGCCCGCCGTGGCAACCACTTCCAGGCCGGCCTGTTGGGCGGAATCGGCGACGGCGGCGGAGACATCGCTGCCGTAGGCACCTTCCTGGAACATGACGGAGATGGTGGCGGCGCCCGCGTCCTTGGCGAGCTTAACCAGCACCGGCCCCTGTGCGACGTCGGCGGCCGCCGTCCGGAAGTAGTACCCGCCGCTGGGGATGGTGCTGAGCCCCGCCGCGGTGTTGGCCGGCGAGATCAGCGGCGTCCTGGCCCTGGAGAGGATGTCCACGGCCGATTTGGCGTGGCTGGAGTCGGTGGGGCCGATCACCACGTCCGCCTTGGCCTGGACCAAAGCCTGGGCTTGTGCTGCCGCGTCCTGGCCGGCCTCGAAGGGCAGCAGTTCCACGGGCCGGCCTTTGTGCCCGCCGGCCGCGTTGATTTCCTTGACGGCGAGCTTGGCGGCGGCCGCCTGGGGCGGGTTCAGGAAGCTGCTGTCCCCGGTGTTGTCCAGGATGAGGCCAATCCGCAGCGTGCCGTCCCCGGATGCCTCCGCTGTTTCCACGCGTGCATTTCCGGTGACGCCGGAACAGGCGGTGAGGGCCAGTGTGCAGCAGAGGGCTGCGGCGAAAACAGGACGACGCATCCCGGCGGGAACAAACAGACGCTTCACTCGGCTGGCCGGACGCTTTCCGCCTGGGGGCCCTTTTCGCCTTCGCCCACTTCAAGTTCCACGCGCTGTCCTTCATCCAGTGCCCGGTAGCCTTCGCCCTGGATGGCGGACCAGTGCACGAAGACATCGTCGCCGGACCCGTCAACGGTAATAAAGCCGTAGCCCTTTTCCGCGTTGAACCACTTGACGGTTCCTCGTGCCATGGTGACCACTCTTTCCGTTAGGTCCGGGATGCTGCCGGCGCCGCCGTTCCGGGGCCGAAGCCTGGAATTTACTCTAGCCAATGCGTGCCGGGATTAGCGGTACCCCGGGCCCAGCACAACCACAAGCGGAACCTGGAATTCCGTGCTGTTCACCACGGTAGGGACGCCCAGGAGTTCCGCGAGGGCTTCGGCGTTGGCCCGTTGGGTTGTCCCGGAGTAGAAAATGGTGGAGCCCTGCTGCGGCGCCCCTGCCCAGTTCCCTACCTGGCCCAGGGACCAGCCGTCGGCCCGCACGGTTCCGCCCACGCGGCTTGCCAGTCCGGCGGTTCCGGCGGCGTTGTAGACCGCCACGGCCTGTGTCTTGTCCACGGACGCAGCCTGCGGCGTCGGCTGGATGCTGGACCCAGCCCCGGCGGCGGGAACCGTCCCTGGCCCCGCGGCTTCTGTCGTGGCGGAGGGCTCAGGCTCCGTCGAGGGGGTGGAGGATGTGTCCGGGGTGGCGGAGGGCGTAGACCCGGTTCCGGCGAGCGGCGTTGATTCGAGGCTTGAGGAGGCCTGGCTTGCCGGTCCGCTGAACCCGAGCTTGGGCAGGATCAGGAAGGACACCAGCCCGATGGCCAGGGCAACGCAACCCACCGCCAGGATGGGCCACAGCCGGACCCGTGACGGAGCAGAGGCTGTGCGATGGACACCTTGTCGCGACGCGGTCTCCGGGACCTTGTCGAATTCATCGCGGGCGTATTTGGTCATGGGAAAGAGACATCCTTGCGTGTTGCTGCTGAGACTCAGTACGGGCGTCTTATGCGTCGGACCCCAGGCGCCGTGCAGTGCGTGCACGGTGACGCGACGTACGTAGTCTACGCAATCTCTTGACCAGCATGGGGTCATGCGCCAGCGCATCCTCGGTATCGATCAGCGCGTTGAGGATCTGGTAGTAGTGCGTCGCGGAGAGATCGAAGAGTTCCCGGATGGCCTGTTCCTTGGCACCGGCGTACTTCCACCACTGCCGTTCCAGGGCGAGTATCTGCTGGTCACGCTCGCTGAGCGGCGAATCCCGCAGCGCGAAATCCGGCAGGAGGACGTTCCGTTGGTCCTGCTCCGGCAGGTGCTCCCGAGCTGGTTCCGCCACGGCGCACTCTCCTTTGCTG
Source organism: Arthrobacter sp. BB-1 (assembly GCF_006151685.1). NCBI lineage: Bacteria > Bacillati > Actinomycetota > Actinomycetes > Micrococcales > Micrococcaceae > Arthrobacter > Arthrobacter sp. BB-1. The sequence goes on along the minus strand of NZ_VDEV01000009.1, from coordinate 6,521 downwards.
GTTACGTAAAATGTCTGACCCCCATGCTACGGGCGAATAACACCATTGTCATTTGCGCGCCGGGCGGCCTGCCGGACCGGGCCGGCGGTCCTCCTGCGAGAATGGGACGGTGTTTGAATCAGATGCCCTTTTCGAACTGGCGCAGGATCCGGCGCGCGGGCAAGGCTTCGCCGAGCTGGCGCAGCTGCCCCTGACGGAGCTGATGACGCCTGACTGGGCAGCTGCCTTGGCGGGCGTGGAAAGCGGACTCCGGGACGTGCTCACCTTCCTTGCCCGGGAAGAAGCGGCCGGGCACCCGGTGCTGCCGGCGCCGTCGAACGTCCTGCGGGCATTCCGCCAGCCCCTCGCCGACGTGAAAGTCCTGATGGTGGGGCAGGATCCGTACCCCACGCCGGGGCACGCCGTCGGGCTGGCCTTCGCCGTTGACCCGCACGTGCAGCCCATCCCTCGGAGCCTGGCGAATATCTACCGGGAGCTGGAAGCGGACCTGGGAATTCCCGCGCGGGTCCACGGCGACCTCTCCGCCTGGGCTGGCCAGGGCGTCCTGCTCCTGAACCGCGTGATGACTGTAAGGGCCGGCGCTGCAGGCTCCCACCGCCGGAAGGGGTGGGAGGAAATTACGACGGCGGCTGTCAAGGCCGTGGCCGGCCGGCGGGCCCCGGACGGGTCGCCGTTGCCGCTGGTTGCCGTGCTGTGGGGAAAGGACGCAGAGAGCGTGCGTCCGCTGCTGCCCGGGGTTCCGACCGTGTCCAGCGCCCACCCCAGCCCCCTCTCCGCCTCCCGCGGATTCTTTGGTTCCCGGCCGTTCAGCCGCGTCAACGCGCTGCTGCGGGAGCAGGGTGCCCCGGACGTAACCTGGGAGCTTCCGCCGGTAGCCTAGCTTAGGCTTGCCTTATGAGCATTGTTCCCGCCACCACCAGCGCCACCAAGAAGAGCCGCCCGCAGGTCAACCTCGCAGTGCTGCGCCGGGAACAGCTCTCGCCCCACATGGTGCGGATTGTTGCCGGCGGCGACGGTTTTGCGGACTTCGTCAACAACGGCTTCGTGGACCGCTACGTGAAGATTGTTTTCCCGCAGCCGGGCGTCACGTACCCCTCCCCGCTGGACTTGTGGAGCATCCGGGAGACCATGCCGCGGGAACAATGGCCGTTCACGCGCACTTACACCCTCCGCTGGGTGGATCCCGTGGCCAGGGAGCTTGCCATCGATTTTGTGGTCCACGGCGAGGAAGGACTGGCAGGACCGTGGGCGGCGAAGGCCCAGCCGGGCGAGACCCTGACTTTCACGGGGCCGGGAGGGGCGTACAACCCCAACCCCGACGCTGACTGGTACCTGTTCGCCGGGGACGAGGCGGCGGTGCCCGCCATCGCGGCATGCATCGAATCCCTGCCTGCCGAAGCCGCCGGCGTCGCCTTCCTTGAAGTTGATTCCGGCGCCGACATCCAGCAGTTTGCCGCCCCAGCAGGAGTGAAGCTGAACTGGCTTTTCCGTAACGGCGTCCCTGCAGGCGAGAGCGGCCTCCTGGTGCAGGCGGTAGCGGACGCGGAGTGGCCCGAGGGCCGGGTGGACGTCTTCGCCCACGGCGAGCGCGGGTACATGAAGCAGCTGCGCGACGTCTTCTTCAAGCAGCGCGGCCTGGACCGGAAGCAGGTGTCCCTGTCAGGGTACTGGGCCAAGGGCCGCGTTGAGGACGACTTCCAGGCTGAGAAGAAACTCCCCGTAGGGCAGATCTAGCCTCCACCCCTGGTCAGCGGCGGCGTGCGCGCCGCCGCTCGTTGCTGGCAAGGCTGCGGGTCAGCGGCCGCGCCAGCGTGTCGCCAAGGACGATCCCGCCGGCTGTTCCCAGGACGATGGCTCCCGCGTTGAGCATCCCGCCGGCGCCCAGCAGGATCTCGGCTTCCTCGATGGTGAGCACGTACATGGACCGGAAAATGGTAAGGCCGGGCAGCAGGATCAGCGCCGCGGGCACGGCCACCACCAGCTGGGGTGCACCCATCCTCAGGGCGACGACGCGGGCCAGCAGGCCAATGGCCACGGCGGCCAGGGCTGGGGAGAACCGGTCCCCGATGCCCAGCAGTCCACCGCCCAGGAGGACAAAGTAGCCGGCGACCCCCACCGCCGCGGTGGGAAGCAGGAGGTGCCACGTGGTTTGTTCCGTGACCCCGATGGCCATCACCGCCACCGCCACCAGGATGACCAGCACCCACAGGTCGTAGGCGGGCGGGAACGTCTGCGTGACGTCGATCCGCTGCATCCCCGTCAGTTCCCCCACCACGAAGGCGACGGCGATGCCCGCCACGATGGCACCGAATGTCAGCAGGGTGGACAGGAAACGCCCCGCCGCAGTGACGGGGAAGCCGTTGATGGCGTCCTGCACCGAGGAGACAAGGCGTCCCGTGGGCAGGAGCAGGAGGATGCCGCCCACCACCACAATGGCCGGTGATGTGGTCAGCCCGAACTGCCAGAGCACCAGCGCCAGCTGCGTCACCACAAAAGAGCAGCTGGCGGTAATGAAGAAGTCCGGCACCCGCCAGCGGCCCAGTTGGCGGGCCAGCAGGCTGATGCCGATGTTGGCTGCGAACGCAATGGCAGAGGAGGCCGGCCCGCCGCCCAGCACGGCGACGAATGCCGCAGCGAAAATGCCGAAGGCCGCCGTGACCATCCAGCGCGGGAACGGCTTGGGGCTGGTGATCGCCTCATCCAGCCGCCGGATGGCCTCGTCCCTGCCCACTCCCCCGGCGACGATGTCGGTCACCAGCTGGTGGACCTTGGCCAGGCCGGCGTAGTTGTTGGTCCAGGAGCGGACCACCCGCAGGAGTGCTATGGGCGTCTGGTCCTTGGGGGCGTAGTTGATGCCGACGGACTGGTTGGTGATGTCCACCTCGATGTTCTTCAGCCCCAGCGCCGCGGTGACGGCAATGATGCTGGTTTCCACCTCCAGGGCGCCCGCCCCGTAGCGGAACATGGTTTCCGCCAGGTGCAGGGCGAAGTCCAGTGTTTTGCGGGCGGAGGTGTCCACCCCTCCCACCTGGATCATCGGATTCGCATAGGGGCTGCCGGTGAGCCTGTCCACGATGCTCAAGGGCGCCGTGGGCGGGTTTTCGCCCTGGACCAGGCGCCGCAGCATCCTCCTGGCCGCAGCGTTCTGCCGCAGCTGGGAGGGGGTCAACGGCTCGGTTTTGGGCAGGCCGTCCGTATGCGCCCTGGCCTTCGGGGATCCGGAGCCGGGGTGTTCGGGGCGGTCAGTCATGGTCCCTCCTCCCGTTGGTGGTGTGCAGGCGGCGTCAGGCGGAGCGCTTGGGCGGCAGCTTGCCCAGCACGGTGCGCGCCGCGCCTGCCGCCGTCCGGGCCAGCCTGTTGGCATGGAACACGGCGGGGCGGACGGGCAGCACGAAGTCACCGACGAGCTGCACAACTTCCCCGCCAAAGCCCTTTTTGAACTCGTAGCCCCCGTGGCCTTCTTCGTCCTGGCCGGAGATGCCGAACGTGCCGTAGAAGTTATACCGCGGGTACCCCTTTTCGAGGGCGTGGAGCATCATCCCCCAGTAGAGGGAGGTAGCGCCGTTGAAGTAGATGTAGTCCTGGACGGTGCCGCCGATAACGCAGACCACCTCGTCGCCGTAGCAGACGAAGTGGATGGCAGCCACCGTGGCCACACCCACGGAATCAGGAAAGCGCTCGATGTCCTTCAGGCTTCGTTCGTAGCTGTCCACAAGGTCCTGGACCACTTTGAGCCGGTTGTTCTTTTTCTTGCTGCCGGTGGCTGCTACGTCCTGGCGCAGTTCATCGGCGGTGGCCGATTCCGCGGCAAGCCGCTCCGTGATGGACTTCCGGTATGCGGGGATGTCGATCTTGGCCATCATCAGCTTGGTGAACTCAGGCGATGTGGTCCGGAGCAACTGCTCGTAGTAGGCGCGCTCCCGGTATACAAAACCCTTTTCATCACCGGCCCGGCTCAGTGCGCCGTAAAACTCGTCCAGGGTATCCAGGGTTGCCTGTTCCAGGAAGACGCCATTTTTCTCGGCTTTCCGGATGGCCTTCCGGGTCCGGTAGCTGGTGCCCATGATCAGTTCTTCCGCGTCCTGGATGCCTTCGAGGTTCTTGATGAACATCCAGTTCACGTTCACGAAGTCCATGTCCAGGCCCTGGTGCCGGAAGCCCAGCCCGCCGAGCTGCGCCACCAGCGGCCTGTTGTCCTCGACCTCTGGATGTTCGGCGCCGTCGGCGTCACGCGCGATGTACCTGAGGTTCGGGGAGATCCGCAGCTCGGCGGCCTTGCGCTCCGCCGCGCGTTTGCGGAGGAGGGCGACGACGGCGCGCACCAGGTCAGCGTCCGTGTAGTCCATCAGGGGTCCCTTGGCGCATTCGCACACTGTGTACCCCAGCCGGGTGGTGGTGTAGTTCAGCTTCCCTGCTGCCACCAGTTCACCGTCCTGCCGGACTCCGAAGAGCTCAACCAGCTGTCCCCTGGCGCGCTGGAACCGGGCAAAGTCAACGGACTGGAGAAAGCTGTTCTGCGGGTGCTTCAGCGCGAACTGCTCGAATTCGGCGTCGCTGAGCAGGGCGAACTCGAGATCGGCGGCGGGGATTGCATTCAAGGAGTTACCTTCTTCACGGATAGGTGGCCTGGCAACGGCGGGCAGCGGGCGGGGTCGGTCGGGGTTGGGCAGGCAGCCAGCGGCGCTCCTGCCCACGGTCAGTAGAACTGCTGGCCGGTGCGGGCGGTTTCGATCCGGCGGAACACCTTCTCGGCTCCGCTAACCCAGAGCCGGTGTTTCAATGGGGAGAGAACGTAGTCGTGGCATCCCACAAAATCGGTGACCGTCTTGGTGAAGCTGGTCTTGAACATCCCCATGCCGTACAGGTTGTGGGTCTTGTCCTTGATCCGGGCAGCGGGCGGTGTGCCGCAGAAGTCGTATTCCGTGCAGCCCAGCTCCTGCATGCGCCGGATGGCTGCCCACTGCACCAGGTGGGAATCGCCGTACTGCTTGCGGTTCTGGGTGGAGCCGCCGTCCTTGTAGGTGGCTTTTGCCCCGTAATTGATGACGAACGCTCCCACACTGGGCTTTCCGTCCTCGTACGTGAAGAAGAAATTGCCCTGGCCGCGGTTGCAGAACTCGGCCCAGAAAGCGGCGTAGTACTCGTAGCTGCGCAGTGGCATGGAGCCCTTGGCGTTGACGGTGTCCGCCATGAGGTCATACAGGGCCCGGTAGGTTTCCGGGCCATGTTCCTTGCGGACCACGTCGCAGCCTTCCCGTTCGGCGCGGCGGATGGCGTTGCGGGCGCGGGAGGAGATGGCCTTGAACACGGCCTCTTCCGGGCCGGAAATGTCCAGCAGCGCGGTGGAGTCGTTGGACTGGATGTTCGGTGCCTTGACCAGCCCGGCGGCACGCAGGTCCGCCCGGGTCTCTTCGGAGTCCACGAAGTCCGGCTCGATCTTGATGGTGAAGACGTTGAGCTTCCGGCTGCGGACGAAGGCTGCGCACGCTTCCAGCGCAGCCTTCAGGTCGCCCGCTGCGGCCAGGTCCGGGCCCTTGATGAGGTACCAAAGGCGGCCGAGCAGCGGGAAACTCTTTTCGAGCACCAGGTTGTAGCTGGCTGTTTCCCCGTCCTCCAGCACCAGGAACCGGACCTTCCAGCCGCTGCCGTTCTTGACCGAGGCATACGCGGCGGACTGCAGCATGTTGCCCCCGTTGGGGTTGGCCGTGACGTGCTTGTCCCAGTTTTCAATTTCCTCGGCTGTGGCGAATCGTGCGGTGAATTCTCGCAAGGGGGCCGTGTCCAATCGGTTTCGTGCGCGGTTCGGTACTCGTGTCTGCGTGCGGACATGCAGCCTCAAGTCTAAAGCCTGATGCCGTCCCGGCTTTCCAGCAGGGCCCCGCCCGTGCCTGCCTTGACTGGGGTCGGGCCGTTGGCAAGGGTGGAACCATGCAGCCGAATGATGGGGTGGAGTCCTCGCCGGAGCGAACGGAACAGCCATACGGCGCAGGTGTCCAGGCGGCAGCGCTGGCCGGCTTCCTGGCGGCGTCCTTCCTGGTCGCGGCGCTCGGCGGGTTTTCCACCGTCAGCAACGTGGACGGCTGGTACGCCACAGCCGACAAGGCGCCGTGGTCGCCGCCCAACTGGCTGTTCGGGCCGGTGTGGACGGTGCTGTACGCGGCCATGGCGGTGGCCGCCTGGCTGGTGTGGCGCAGACGGACTTCCGGGACCAGGCCCGCGCTGGCGGCCTATGGGGTCCAGTTGGGCCTGAACCTTGCCTGGACTCCGGTGTTCTTTAGCCTGTACCCCGTCCTGGGCACCGCCGCGCTGTGGCTGGCTTTGGCCATCATCCTTGCGCTGATCGCGGCTGTCACCGTGACTGTCCTGTACTTCGGCCCCATCAGCCGGGCGGCCGGGTTGCTGCTGCTGCCCTATGTTGCCTGGCTGGTGTTCGCTTCCACCCTGAACGTGTGGGCCGCCATCCATAACTGAGGGCAAGGCTTGCCCCTTGCCAGGATCGGCCTCCCCGTGCCGGTCGGCTC
>NZ_VDEV01000008.1:0-25014 GCF_006151685.1 Arthrobacter sp. BB-1 | reverse complement strand
GCCAGGGGCGAAATGCAGCGCGTAGTACAGCACCGCCGGGATGATCCCCGCCGCACCGTTCGTCGGCGCCGTCACCACCCGGCCGCCCGAGGCGTTCTCCTCATTCACCGCCAGGGCAATCAAATTAACCCACTCCTGCCAATACTTCGGGTCATGGAACTCCCCCGAACCGGCGCCGGCGTCGTTTCCCGCGCCGCCGGGGCGGGCGCTTTCCTTCCGCAACCGGTCGTACCAGTCCGGGGCACGGCGGCGGACCTTCAACCCGCCCGGCAGCACCCCCTCACGCTTCAGGGACGTGGCCACGCAGCCCTCCATCACGGAGTAAATATGCAGCAGGCCTTCCCGGATCTCCTCCGGGGTGCGGCTGTCCTCCTCGTTGACCCGCATCACCTCACTGATGCCCAAGCCGGTGTCCCGGCAGTGCTCCAGCAGCTCCGCGGCGGTCCGGAACGGCAACGGCAGCTCCTTCTTGGACTCCTCCAGCTCCTGCAGCGCCGCGTCCTCCTCACCCTCACGGACAATGAAACCGCCACCCACCGAAAAGAACGTCGCCGTATGCAGGACGTCGCCGCCGGCGTCGGACACCGTAAACGTCATCCCGTTCGTATGCCGCGGCAGGACCGTCAACGGCCGCAGCACCATGTCCTTCACCCCATACGGCAACGCCACCGCACCGGCCAGCTGCAACATCCCGGTCCCGGCGATCGAGGCCAGCCGCTCCTCCACCTCGTCCGGCAGGATCAGCTCCGGGTGGTAGCCCTCCAGCCCCAGCAGGATCGCGGTCATCGTCCCGTGTCCATGACCGGTCGCCGCCAGCGACCCATAAAGATCCACCCGCAACGACGCCACATCAGCAAGCCTCCCGGAACCCTTGAGCTCCTCCGCAAAAACAGCAGCAGCCCGCATCGGCCCCACAGTATGAGAAGAAGAAGGCCCAATCCCGATGCTAAACAGATCAAAGACTCCAACAGCCATGTGCTTGGTTCCTAACTAGAAAGTTCGTGTCGGGGTTGGGTGCGCCTGGCAGAATTCCTCCGCGTGCTGCTCCTCCGTCGCTCTGACGCACGCTTCCGGAATCCGCTCACCCACCGACGTCATCTCACCTTTGATGCAAGCGGCGGACTGTTGAACCGGAAACCGTGAGCAGCGCGGCCTCTGTGGGACAGGTATCCGGAAGCGTGCGTCTAAGGGAGCGTCACGTCCGCTCAGCGGGCGTCTACGCGACCGAGCACGCGGAGGATGCCGGTCCCACCGGGCCCAAAGGTGACCACGGAGAGCTACCTACTTGGCGCGTTTATAGAACGGCAGGTCGACGACTTCGAACGGCTCTGCCTTACCTCGCAGGTCGATATCCAGGGTGGTGCCAACTTCGGTGAACTCGACGTCCACGTAGGCCATGGCAACCGGGTAGCCGAGGGTGGGCGAGGGCTGCCCGGAGGTCACTTCGCCCACGACGTTGCCGTCCTTGAGGACCGGGTAGTGGCTCCGGCCGGCGCGGCGGCCGAGTCCCTTAAGCCCGACGAGCCTTCGGCCGGCAATGGAGCCGGCGCCGGCTTCCTTCTTCGCGGCGAGGGCCGCCTTCCCCACGAAGTCGCCCTCCTTGGACAGTGCGACGACGGGTCCCAGGCCGGCGGCGAAGGGGTCGCCTTGCAGGGAAAGCTCGTTCCCGTACAGGGGCATGCCTGCCTCAAGCCGGAGGGAGTCGCGCGAAGCCAGCCCGGCGGGTGTCAGCTCCCCGTCGTCGGCGATGGCGAGGAGTGCCTGCCACAGGCCGGGGGCGTCGCCGTTGGGCACAAAGATCTCGAACCCGTCCTCGCCGGTATAGCCGGTACGTGCGAGCAGCAGGTCCAGTCCGGCGCCGCGCACCAGGAACGGAACCTCGACGGCGGCGTAGTACTTCAGCTCCGTCACCAGGCTGTGCTGTGCGGCCGGGACCAGGCGGAGCAGCAACTCCTGTGCCGTGGGACCCTGCACGGCGATGAGGGACGTGGACGCGGAGGCGTCATCCACCTGCACGTCGAACCCGGCAGCCCGCTTGGCCAGCTCAGCAGCCACCACCGCGGCGTTGCCGGCGTTGGGGACTACCAGGAAACGGTCCGTGCCGTCTTCTCCGGCGCCTGGAACCGGCGGCCGGCGGTAGGTAATGAGGTCGTCGATGATGCCGCCGTCCTCATTGCAGATCAGCGAATACTTCGCCTTGCCCACCGGCATGGCGGAGATCTTTCCCACCAGCGCGTAGTCCAGGAAGGCGGCAGCCTCCGGCCCGGTCACCCATACCTCACCCATGTGGGAGAGATCGAACAGGCCGGCGCTCTTGCGGACAGCGTGGTGCTCGGCGAGCTCCGAGCTGTATTTGAGCGGCATCTGCCAGCCGCCGAAGTCGGTGAAGGACGCCCCCAGCTTCTTGTGCTCCTCGTAGAGGGCGGTGTGCTTCTCAGCCATGGCGCGTGTCCTTAGTTTTCGAACTCGGAAAGCGGCGGGCAGGAGCAGATCAGGTTCCGGTCCCCCGCCGCGCCGTCGATGCGGCCCACCGGCGGGAAGTACTTGTCCTGCTTGAGCGACTTCACCGGGAACACGGCCTGTTCACGCGGGTACGCGCGGTCCCATTCGGAAGAGACGACGGCGGCGGCCGTGTGCGGGGCATTGCGCAGCGGGCTGTCCGTCACGGTGAAGTCGCCGTTCGCCACCTGGTCGATTTCGGCGCGGATGGCGATCATTGCCTCGATGAAGCGGTCGATTTCGCCGAGGTCCTCGGACTCCGTCGGCTCCACCATGAGCGTCCCCGCGACGGGAAATGCCAGCGTGGGGGCGTGGAAACCGTAGTCGATGAGCCGCTTGGCCACGTCCTCCGCGGTGACACCGGTCCGGGCAGTGAGCTCGCGCAGGTCCAGGATGCACTCGTGCGCCACGAGCCCGCCTTCGCCGGTGTAGAGGACCGGGAAGAAATCGTTCAGGCGGGCGGCAACGTAGTTCGCGGCAAGCAGCGCGGACTTGGTGGCCTCTGTCAGTCCCTGCCCGCCCATCAGCTTCACGTAGGCCCACGAAATCGGAAGCACGCCCGCGGAACCGTACTTGGACGCCGAGATCGGCACGTCATTGCCTTCGGTCCAGGTTGCCGCGTTGCCGGGCATAAACGGTGCCAGGTGCGCCTTCGCAGCGACGGGCCCGACCCCGGGTCCGCCGCCGCCGTGCGGGATGCAGAAGGTCTTGTGCAGGTTCAGGTGCGAGACGTCGCCGCCGAACTTGCCCGGCTGCGCCAGGCCCACGAGGGCGTTGAGGTTGGCGCCGTCGATGTACACCTGGCCGCCGGCGGCGTGGACGGCGTCGCAGACCTCGCGGACGTCGGCGTCGTATACGCCGTGGGTGGACGGGTAGGTGATCATGATGCAGGACAGCGCGTCCCTGTTCGCCTCGATCTTGGCGTACAGGTCGGTGTGGTCGATGGTGCCGTCCGGTGCCGTGGCCACCACAACCACCTTCATGCCGGCCAGGACGGCGGAGGCGGCGTTGGTGCCGTGGGCGGAGGCCGGGATCAGGCAGACGTTGCGCTGCTGGTCGCCCCGCGAGTGGTGGTAGCCGCGGATCGCCAGCAGCCCGGCGAGCTCGCCCTGGGAACCGGCGTTGGGCTGGATGGATACCTGGTCGTACCCGGTGATCTCGGTAAGTTGCGCTTCGAGGTCGGCGATCAGTTCGCGCCAGCCCTCGGTCTGGGAGTCCGGGGCGAACGGGTGGATGGAGGCGAACTCGGGCCAGGAGATGGCTTCCATCTCTGCCGTGGCGTTCAGCTTCATGGTGCAGGAGCCCAGCGGGATCATGGTTCGGTCCAGCGCCAGGTCGCGGTCACTGAGCTTGCGGATGTAACGCAGCAGCTGCGTTTCGGAGCGGTGCGTGTTGAACACCGGGTGTTGCAGGAAGTCGGAGGAACGTTCGAGGGCGGCATCCAGCGCGATTGCAGCGTCATCACGTGCATCAACAACGGAAGCACCAAAGGCGGCCAGGACGCCCTCGACGATTGCCGTCGTCGTGGTTTCATCGGTGGAGAACCCCACCGTGTCCGCGTCGATGCTGCGCAGGTTGATGCCCGCGGCCTCGGCTGCGGAAACAATCCCGGCAGCCTTGCCCGGCACGGAGACCGTGACGGTGTCGAAGAAGCTGGTGTGCAGCACCTCCAACCCGGCGGCCTTGAGGGAGGCCGCCAGCGTCCTGGCGTGGAGGTGTGCGGACTGGGCGATCGCCTTCAGGCCCTCTGGGCCGTGGTACACGGCGTACATCGAAGCCACGATGGCCAGCAGTGCCTGCGCGGTGCAGATGTTGGACGTGGCCTTCTCGCGGCGGATGTGCTGCTCGCGGGTCTGCAGGGCCAGGCGGTAGGCGGGAACGCCGGCGTTGTCCTTCGAGACGCCAACAAGGCGGCCCGGCATGGAGCGCTCGAGGCCCTTCTGCACGGCCATGTAGGCGGCGTGCGGGCCGCCATAGAACAGCGGAACGCCGAAGCGCTGCGCGGAGCCGACGGCGATGTCCGCACCCTGCTCGCCGGGCGGGGTGATGAGGGTGAGGGCCAGGAGGTCGGCGGCCACCGTGACCAGGGCGCCGCGTTCCTTGGCCTCGGCGATAACCGGGCTGTGGTCAAAAACGCGGCCGGACGCTCCGGGCTGCTGGAGGACCACGCCGTTGATGTCGCCCTCGGGCAGGCCTTTGGCGAGGTCCGCGACTTCAACCTCGAAGCCGAGCGCCTCGGCCCGGCCCTTGACGATGGCGATGGTCTGCGGCAGGCAGTCGGCGTCCAGGACGGTCTTGCCGTCCTTCGCGCCTGCGTTCTGGCCTTTGGCCCTATTGGCCCTGCGCATCATCAGCACGGCCTCGGCCACTGCGGTGGCTTCGTCCAGCAGGGAGGCGTTGGCGATGGGCAGGCCCACCAGGTCCTGGACCATGGTCTGGAAGTTCAGCAGCGCCTCGAGCCGGCCCTGCGAAATTTCAGGCTGGTAGGGGGTGTAGGCGGTGTACCAGGCCGGGCCCTCCAGGATGTTCCGGCGGATCACCGGCGGGGTCACGGTGTCGTAGTAGCCCTGGCCGATCATCTGGACGGCGGTCTTGTTCTTGGCGGCGAGGCGGCGCAGTTCCGCGAGCGCCTCCACCTCGCTCAGGGCATCTGCCAGTTCCAGCGCAGAGTCCTGCCGGATGTCCTTGGGAACGGCGGTATCAACCAGCGCGTCCACGGTGTCGTAGCCTACGGCCTTGAGCATGGTGTCGACGTCGGCCTGGCGCCTTGCGCCGATGTGCCGGTCAACAAAGGTGGCGGCAGCGGCGGGGGCAGCAGTGGCCGGGGTGGCGGAGGCCGGAGATACAGTCACGAGGAACTCCATTACTAAGGCGGCGCAGGGTACGCCACATCGATTTGGGTCCTCCCCGCTCTGTATCTGTACCTGAGAGTTTCCGCGTTGCCTGAAGACGCGGGCATCGCTTGCACCGTCGGTGAACACAACAGTCCAGGGATCCGGGGACCGGACCTCCAGGCGGACGGCGTGCTGCTTTCCAGAGGTGCCTCGCCGCGGCGGTACATGGGCCTGTGAGATTCCTGGGGAGGATTTGCTCCTACGGCGCCTGCTTGTACCTTCTGGCAGGACTCTCCCGCCGCAGATCAAAGGCTATTCATTTGGGTTGTCTTGGCGCGCCGGCAACCGCCCGCGCACAGCCCAATTCTCCTATGCCGCAGGCCCGGGGGCAAATGTCAGCTAGCCCCGCAGCCGCTCCACGGCTGACAGGAGTTCCTCCACGTCCGCCCGCCTGTTCCCGGCCTTTCCCGCCGGCCCGCTTTCCCACATGGCGTTGAAGTACAGCCCGTCCCCCATATACAGGACCGCCTTGGCCATAGCCTTGCCCACGTCCTTCCCGATGAGCTCCAGCCATTGCTGCTGGATGGCGGCGAAGCGGCGGCGGGCTTCCTCGTGGGCCACCTCGGCCAGCCGCGTCGCGGCAACGAAGGAGCGGTCCATCGGGGTATCGGACCAGAGCGACGACTTGATGAAGTATGCCGCCGCCCCCTCGGGTGCGGACGCCATGGCGGCGAGGTCCTCCCCCGCCAGGCGGTCCAGCCGTTCCAGGGTGGCTGTGATCAAGGCTTCCTTGGTGGGGAAGTGGTACAGGAGGCCGCCCTTGGAGACGCCGGCACGCCTGGCCACGGCGTCCAGGGTGGCAGCCCGCTCCCCCACGTCGATCAGGAGCTGTTCAAAGGCATCGAGGACGGCGTCTCGCGCAACGGGTTTTCTGGCCATGATTCCCATCATGCATGGTCACGAGCCGGTTTCTTAACTATACCGTCCAGACGGTATAGTTAAAGCATGACCATGCCCGCCGCTTCCCAACAGAAGACCACCCGCCGTACCCAATCGAGGCCGCCCGCGCCACGCCCACCCAAGGGCAGTTGGCGCTGCTGGCTGGCCCTGGGCCTGCTGATGTTTCCAGTCCTCCTGGTTGCAGTGGACAACACGGCCCTGACCTTTGCCCTGCCTGCCATTGCCGCCGCGCTGCGCACGTCGGGCGTAGAGCTCCTCTGGATTGTGGACGCCTACCCGCTGGTGCTGGCCGGGCTGCTGGTTGCCATGGGGAGCCTGGGCGACAGGATCGGCCGACGCCGCCTGCTGATCATCGGCAGCATCGGTTTTGCGGCAGTATCAGCAGCAACTGCTTTTGCCCCCACTGCGGGATGGCTCATCGCAGGCCGGGCGTCCCTTGGCTTCTTCGGCGCCATGCTGATGCCCTCCACGCTGTCCCTGATCCGCAACATCTTCCCGGACCCCAACCGGCGGCGGCTGGCCATCGCCATCTGGGCAGCGGGGTTCTCGGGCGGTGCCGCCCTGGGGCCCATCTTTGGCGGGTGGCTGGTGGAACAGTTCTGGTGGGGAGCCGTCCTCCTGGTGGCAGTGCCCATCATGCTGCCGCTGCTGGCCCTGGGCCCGGCCTTCATCCCGGAGTCCAGGGACCCGTCGCCGGGCAAGGTGGACGGGCCCAGCATCGTGCTGTCGCTGTTCACCATGGTTCCCGTGGTCTACGGGATCAAGCACCTCGCCACCGAAGGCCCGGACACCACAGCCCTCGGAACCGTAACGCTCGGCCTGGCAATGGGCGCGGCCTTCGTCCGCAGGCAGCAGCGGCTGCACAGCCCGCTGCTGGAGATGTCCCTTTTCCGCAACAGGGTGTTCAGCATGGCCATCACCGCCAATATCCTGGCCCTGTTTTCGTTCAACGGCTTTATCCTCTTCCTCGCCCAGCACCTCCAGCTCATCGAGGGCATGTCGCCCTCGGCTGCCGGAATGGCCATGGTCCCGGCGCTGATGGCCACGATGGCCTCGGGCCTTGCGGTGGTGCCGGCGGTGAAGAAAGTACGCCCGGGCTTCGTTGTGGCGGGCGGGCTCGCCCTGAGCGCCGCCGGCTACAGCCTGGTGGCTTTGGGGGGCAGCCAGGGCGGGGCATCCCTGCTGCTGGCCGCACTGCTGGTCCTTGCCCTGGGCGTGGGAACGGCTGAGACCATCTCCAACGACCTCATCCTGGGAAGCGTGCCGCCCGAAAAGTCAGGGGCGGCCGCGGCGATTTCCGAGACGGGCTACGAGATGGGCGCGGTTTTGGGAACTGCGGTGCTGGGTTCCATCCTCACGGGTTCCTACCAGCACAACCTGCGGCTCCCGGCCGGCGTCGCTGAAGCCGCCCCGGCCCAAGGCACCGCGCACGCCAGGGAAACCCTCGCCGGAGCCATGGAACTGGCGGCAGGCCTGCCGGGCCCCCTGGCAGGCGCAGTCCGGCAGGCCGCCGGCTCGGCCTTCGAGTCAGGGGTGCACGTCACCGCAGCAATTGGGCTGGTACTGATGGCGACGGCGGCAGTCCTCGCCGCCGTCGTCCTCCGGAAAGTACCCAAGGCGGACAGCTGAAAGGTGACCTGCGCACCGTGACAGCAAAGGCGCCCGCCTCGGAGTGTTACTCCGGGCGGGCGCCTGGCAGGCCGCTTCCCTTGCGGGCCCGCTACTTCGAGTCCGGGGCGGTAACGCTGGCGGTGGGCTTCATGTTTTCAGCGTTGACCATCCAGGCGAACTGCTCCAGCTTGGCAATGAACTCGTGCAGCAGGTCAGCGGTGGTGGGATCCTCTTCATCCACTTCATCGTGGACCTTGCGCATAGTGCCAACAGCAGCCTCGAGGGCAGCAACGATCCGCTCGATCGCATCCTTGGTGCTGATCAGGCCTTCGGGGAACTGCGCCAGGCTTGTGGACTCCGCCACCGTGGAGCTGCGTCCATCCGGCAGGGCGTGGAGGGCCCGCATCCGCTCTGCGGTGTCGTCGGCGAACTGGCGGGCAGCGTCAACGATTTCGTCCAGCTGCAGGTGCAGGTCGCGGAAGTTGGTTCCCACGATGTTCCAGTGCGCCTGCTTGCCCTGGATGTGCAGCTCGATCAGGTCGGCGAGCACGGCCTGCAGGTTGTTGGTCAGTGTCGGTGAAGCTTTCATGCATCCTCCTCAATTGGTCCAGTAAGCCCGACGCTACCAGCACCGGCCAGCACAACGGAGGGCCCGCAGGGAATTTCTCAGTGAGCTTACTAACCGGCCCACAGCAGACACAAAAGAACGCCGTTCATTATTTTCCTTGCTTCCCGGGCGTCCCACCCCCATACTAAATGAACGCCATTCATATAGTGACCGCCGTCTCAACTTCTCCAGAAAGTGGTGCCATGACCGAGACCATCCGCACCAGCACATCCGCCCCGGGTTCAGGGGGGCACTCGCCGCGTACTGCAGGCATCAGCCCCAAGGGACTCAAGGGCGGGCAGCTGGGACTCCTCGCCGTCGTCGTCCTGGGCATCTCCACCATCGCCCCCGCCTATACCCTGACCAGCGCCCTTGGCCCCACGGTCAATGAAGCCGGACTCCAGCTGCCCGTCATCTTCCTGATCGGGTTCATCCCCATGATCCTCGTCTCCCTCGCCTACCGGGAACTCAACGCCGATTCCCCGGACAGCGGCACCACCTTCACGTGGGTCACCAAGGCGTTCGGCCCGTGGGTGGGCTGGATGGGAGGCTGGGGCCTGCTGGCCGCCAACATCATTGTGCTCTCCAACCTTGCGGGAGTCGCCGTCGACTTCTTTTATCTTTTCCTTTCCCAACTGACGGGCTCACCGGAGCTCGCTGACTTGGCAGCAAACAAGGCAGTGAACGTGCTGACCTGCTTTGTGTTTGTGGCCCTGGCCGTCTGGGTCAGCTACCGCGGACTCCACACCACCAAGGTGGTCCAGTACAGCCTGGTGGGATTCCAGCTGCTTGTCCTCGGCCTTTTTGTGGGCATGGCCTTCGCCAACTGGTCCGGCTCGGACACTGCCATCCCGTTCAGCTGGGAGTGGTTCGACGTCACCAGGATCGAGACCTTCGGGCAGATCGCAGCAGGCATCTCCCTGTCCATCTTTGTGTACTGGGGCTGGGACGTCTGCCTGACCGTCAATGAGGAAACCTCCAACGGCAAGAAGACGGCAGGCCTGGCCGGAACCCTGACCGCCGTGATCGTCCTGGCGATCTACCTGACCGTGAGCATCGCCACCATGATGTTCGCCGGCGTCGGTGAAACCGGAAACGGCCTCAACAACACGGAGATCCACGAGAACATCTTCACCGCCCTGGCCTCCCCCATCATGGGACCGTTCGCCATCCTTATGTCCATGGCCGTGCTGTCCAGCTCCGCCGCGTCCCTGCAGTCCACGTTCATGTCGCCGTCCCGGAGCCTGCTGGCCATGGGGTACTACGGTGCCCTGCCCGAGCCGTTCAGCCGGGTCAGCAGGAAATTTGCGACGCCAGGCTTTGCCACGGTGGCCGCCGGCGTCATGTCCGCGGGCTTCTACGCCGTGATGCACGTGGTCAGCGAAAACGTCCTCAATGACACCATCCTGGCGCTCGGGCTGATGATCTGCTTCTACTACGGCCTTACTGCCCTGGCCTGCGCCTGGTACTTCCGCCACAGCGTCTTCAGCAGCCTGCGCCACGTCATCCTCCGCCTGGTGTGCCCGGTGCTGGGCGGCGTGGGCCTGTTCGTGGTGTTCCTGCAGACCGCCGTGGACAGCTGGGCCCCGGAATTCGGCAGCGGCTCGGAGGTCTTCGGAGTGGGCCTGGTGTTTGTGCTGGGCGTCGGCATCCTGGCTTCCGGCGCCGTCGTCATGCTTGTCATGGCCAAGGTCCGTCCCGGCTTCTTCCGCGGCGAGAGGCTCCGGCGCGACACCCCCGCGCTGGTGGTCCCGGAGTAAAAGGGCCGGAGGCTGTCCGAAGCCAGCCAACCCCGACGAAAGAAGGTGCTGTTCCCCGCAAAAGAGGGGAACAGCACCTTCTTCGTTTGATCGGCTGACTGTCTACGGCCCGCTGTCACCAGTAGTGCGCTACGTCAACCACCAGGCGGGATCCGGAACCCGGCCCGTCCAGCGTGAAGACCCGGAACGGCAGCCGGGCGCGTACGCCCAGCCCGATGCTGGTGTATCCCTCGAAGCTGCCGGCAAAGACCACCTGGCGGAAGGTCTGGTAGCGGGCGACGTTGGAGAGTTCGTCGTTATCGGACGGGTTGTAGGTGGGCTTGTAGTCGCCGTTGTAGGCGGGTGCGTTGACTGTGACCTGGAGGCGTGCATTCCCCCGGACCGGGATGGTGAAGCCGGAGCCGTCCTGGACTATCCGGGGAACGTACCGCACGGTGTAACCCGCCACGGCGCCGTTGAGGTCCACCACCATCCTGTCGAAGCAGTAGTGCTGCCCGGTCCGGATGTTGGTGACGGGAGCGGTGCTCATGCTTTGGTCCGCCTTGGCCAAAGACCCCCATACGAGACCGCAATAGGATGTGGCAGCGGAGGCAGGCCCCGGAACCACGATTCCCAGTCCGGCCGCCAGGAGGATGGCAGCCAGCCAGGTGTAGAGCTTTTTCATTGTGGAGCCACCCATGTGTGGAGCGAATGGATAGCTCCAGCGTAGGAGCGTTGACGGCGCGAAACGAGGCTTGTGGCCGCTTCGCCATGCAACCGTTAAGGTGCGGCGCCCCGCATCACGCGCGTATATAGCGGCTGCCAAAACCGGGCTCCAACCGGCCCGTTTGGCTCCCTTTTTGTGTTCTTCGGGCGCCGTTCCGGCACCTTGCCGTTACCGGGATAACGACGGCGGCAGGAGACCGGAAGCGCCGGTCACCTTAGGGGGCCGGGCGGTCCGGCAGTCCGGAAAAGGATTCAGCCTTCGCAGTCGCGGCAGTACTTCATGCCGTTCTTTTCCCGGGCAACCTGGGAGCGGTGGCGGACAAGGAAGCACGACGAACAGGTGAACTCATCGGACTGTTCGGGAACGACAATGACCGTCAGTTCTTCGTTGGAAAGATCCGCTCCAGGCAGGTCGATACCCTCTGCGGTGTCGTTCTCGTCGACGTCAATGACCGCGGTCTGGGCGTTGCCGCCGCGCGAGGCCTGGAGGGCCTCCAGCGAATCAGCCGGAGATTCTTCTTCCTGCTTGCGTGGAGCATCGTAATCGGTAGCCATAGCGTGTTCACTTTCCTTGCTGCGCAGCACCATTTCAGGCACCTCAGTGAAGCAGTTTAGGGCATGATCCCGTTACCGGCGCAATAGTGTGCTCAACCAGACATTTCGCCGCGCTGCGCCAGGGATTCCCCGTGGCTGCGCCGGGCTTGGTCTCCCCCAACTGCCACTCCGCTCAAGGCCGGCAGCCACCCCCAGCGGGTGGCGTCGGCCATGGCGTCGGCCGCGTGTTCGCCGGATTCGTAGGTAAACGTGTCAACGAGCCGGGTGCGGAACCGGCGAAGGGTGTCTGCGATCATGCCTGAAACCTATGCAGGGATTGTTGTGCCCCTGTTTCGTCGCCATCTCGCCTGCGTTAATCCATGGCGGTTTCCCAAACACCGTCCTACGCTGGAAGCCCTACGGCTGACGCGCCCGGAGCCGGCACTGGAAGGAGGCAGGATGGCAGTACGGCTGAACCGGAAGGCACTCGCACACGCCCGCAAGCTCATCGAGGCAGGAAAGGTGGAACGCGATGTCCGGGATGACTGGAGTGAACATGCGCCGTCCACTGAGCAGGAGAACTCCTTCATCGACAAGCACGGTTTCGGGAACTTCGAGGAATGGCACCTTGGCAGGGACGACGACAAGTCGGAGGGAACCAAAGGCAGCGTCAGCTTCCCGTATGGGGATTTCAGCAAAGTCCACCGCTGCGCTGTCATCTCGCTGGAAAGCAGGGCCGCGCAGTATGGGCACGATGACATCCGGGACGCGGCGAAAAAGTTGCTCGAACTGATGGACTCGGACTGAGCAAGCAAAATCCGCTGTGCTGCAAAATCCGCTGCACCAAGCTGCTAGGGCGTTGCCGCTGTCGTGTCCGACGCCGTGTCCGCCCGCGAGCGCTGCCGGCGGCTCAGCAGGATGAAGGGGGCAGCGATCAGTTGCACTGCCCCGCCCACGGCCAGCGAGGCGGGGTAGCCGTAGAGGTCTGCGGTCCGGCCCAGCAGCGGCTGCACCACCACTCCCCCGGCCGAGCCCATCAGGGAATCGAAGCTCAGGACGGTGGCGCGCTGCTTCGAGGCAATCATGTCGTTCAGGTAAGCCTGCCGGACCGGGGTGCCGGCTGAGGACACAACGGCCCAGAGCGCCAGGAGCACCAATGCAAGCCAGAAAATGCTGGTGAACATGAGCGCCACCAGGATCAGTGCGCTCACCACGTTGGTGGCGATCAGCACGCTGGTCCGCCGCTTGACCAGGTTCCGGACGCGCGGTGCCATCCATCCGCCGACGATGTCCGCTCCTGCCACAAGGGCCGCGGCCAGGCCCGCAACGGCATAGGCGCGGGGGTCTCCAAAGAGCTGGAGCAGGTACGGCTGCAGGGCATAGAAAACATAGATGCCAACCCCTTCTGTGAAGGGGGCGGCCAGCATGATGAAGCGGACGGGCGGGTTCTTCAGTCCGTTGTCCACCGATGCCCGCAGTACTGCGCGGGTGGCCCGCAGCGGGTGGGCCGAACGCTCCGGTGTGAAACCGACGTCATGCATGAGCAGGAAGGCCACGGCAAACATGGCGCCCAGCACGCCCACCCTGAGGAGGAACGGAACGCCGAGGTTGCTGGCCTGCGCAATAACCCCGCCTGCCACGGAACCCGCCAGCATGGCAACGCCGGACACCATCTGTCCCCGGCCAAGCACCGTTTCCAGCCCGCCTTCGTAGCCGGAGAAGCGCAGGGCGTCCACCAGCCAGGCTTCCACTGCGCCGGAGAAGAAGGTGAAGCCCAGGCCCAGCAGGACCGAGACCACCGCCCACCACCAGAACGGGGCCGAAAACTGCCACAGCAGGAAGTACAGGAAAGTGGACCCGGCCAGGGTGACGGTACCCAGCAGGAAGGAAACCCGACGGCCCCAACTGTCCGCCACCACTCCGGTGGGCACCTCGAACAGCACCATACCGGCCGTGAAGAATGCATTCGCGGCAAATGCTTCCAGGTTGCTCAGCCCCGCATCCAGCAAGAAGAGCGTGTTGATGCCCCAGATAAACGAGGCCGCCAGGGTGTTTCCCAGCGTCAGCGTCAGATAGACGCGCTGGATCTTCCTGGCTGCGTCATTCATGGCAGGGCTGCTAGGAGGTGCTGAAGCTGGCGGGTACCGGATCATGCCGGAGGTACCGGCGGCGGAACCGCCCGGATCCCGCCGTCAGGGCCCGCAGGTCCACGGCATAACGCAGCAGTTCCTGGTCCGGGACCTCGGCACTGATCTCGGTCAGGCCATCACCGGAGGAGGTGGTGCCAGTCAGCCTGCCGCGCCGGGCAGACAAGTCGCTCATCACGGACCCCACATGCTCGTCCGTCACGGTGATGACCACCGATGACACAGGTTCCAGGAGCTGGATCCGCCCTGCTGCCGCCGCCTCCCGCAGCGCAAGGGCACCTGCCGCCTGGAATGCTGCATCGGAGGAATCCACGCTGTGCGCCTTGCCTCCCGTGAGCGTCACGCGCAGGTCCACCACGGGGAAGCCCGCGCTGACCCCCTTTTCCATCTGGGCCCGGACGCCCTTTTCCACGGACGGGATGAACGTCCCCGGGATCACGCCACCCACCGTCTTGTCCACGAATTCGAACCCACTGCCCCGTGGCAGGGGTTCCACATCGATGTCGCAGACGGCATATTGCCCATGGCCGCCGGACTGCTTCACGTGCCGGCCATGGCCGGTGGCGGGTGCCGCAAATGTCTCCCGCAAGGGCGTCACCACGTCCACCGTGTGAAGCTTCACGCCCTGGTCCCGCAACCTGTCCAGCACCACCTCGGCGTGGGCCTCGCCCATGCACCACAGGACCAACTGGTGCGTTTCCTGGTTGCGTTCCACGCGCAGGGTGGGATCACCCGCCGCAATCTTTCCCAGGCTGCGGGCAAGGGCGTCCTCGTCACTGCGCGAATCAGCCTCCACCGCCACCGGCAGCAGCGGCTCGGGCATCTCCCAGGTGGCCAGCAGCAGTGGCCGGTCGCGGCCGGAGATGGTGTCTCCGGTTTCGGCGCTTCCCAGTTTCGCCACGGCACAGATGTCCCCCGCCACGCAGTGCGGGACAGGCCGCAGGGAGGCCCCCAGCGGGGAGTAGAGGTGCGTGACGCGTTCGTCCGTGTCGTGGTCCTGGTGGCCCCGGTCGGCCAGGCCCTGGCCGGTCACGTGCACCGGGGCATCCTCCCGGAGCGTGCCGGAGAAGACCCTGACCAGGCAAATCCGGCCCAGGAACGGGTCGATGGAAGTCCGGACCACCTCCGCCGCCAACTGTCCCCCGGGATCACAGGTCAGCGGACCGGCAGGGGCGCCCGCCAGGTCCGTCACCTCCGGCACACGGCTGTCCGGCGGCGGCGGGAAGGCCCGGACCAAGACCTCCACCAGTTCCGCGGTGCCCAGGCCGCTGACGGCCGACGTGGACAGGACAGGAAAAAAGGAACCGCGTTCGACGGCGGTTTCCAGGTCGGCCACGAGGACGCCGGTTTCGATGTCCTCGCCTTCCAAGTAGCGGTCCATCAGGGTTTCGTCCTCACTCCCGCCGATGATCCCCTCGATCAGGTCGCCCCGGGCGGCACCATGGGCCGCCAGTTCGTCGGCATTCGCTGCACGTGAGGTTGCCGGCACTTCTCCGGACGAGTAGTCACTTACCGTCCCGGACAGCAGGCCCAGCAGGCCGGTGACCTCAGCGCCCGTCCGCACCGGAACGTAGAGCGGCAGGACGCCCTCGCCGAAGGACTTCCGGCAAGCGGCAAGGACGCCGTCGTAATCTGCCCGCGGGTGGTCCATGCGCGTTATGGCGACGGCGCGGGGCAACCGCATGTGCTCGCATTCATCCCACAGCGCGGTGGTGGTGGCGTCGATCCCGTCAACGGCGGACACCACGAACAGGGCGGCGTCCGCGGCGCGGAGTCCTGCGCGGAGTTCGCCGATGAAATCCGGGTAACCCGGGGTGTCCAGGAGGTTCACTTTGATGCCGTCAACCAACAGCGGCACAAGCGACAAGGTCACGGAGCGCTGCTGGTGCACGGCAGCGGGGTCCGAATCGCTGACGGTGGTCCCGTCCGCAATGGATCCCTTGCGGGTGATCATGCCGTTGGCTGCGAGCAGCGCTTCGATCAGCATGGTCTTCCCGGCACCCGAATGGCCCACAAGCGCCACATTCCGGATTTTGGCGGGCTCCTCGGCTGCGATTCCGGCAGAGGCATCGGCGCGGCGGGACTCGGGTCCGTTCCTTCCGGCCGCTGTCCTGGCTGAGTCCTTGGTGCCTCTGACCGACATGGGAACCTCCTGGCGCCTTTGCCATCCAACCGGGCTGAACGTATCCTCTGATTCGACACCCTGCAGGGGCTGTACGGCAAGGGCCGGGCGGCAGGGAAATTAGGAGCGGCGCGCCTTCCGGGTGGCTGCATCATTGGCCTTCTGGATGGCTTTGACCAGTTCGTCCTTATTCATTGTGGAACGGCCGCCGATGTCCAGCTTTTGCGCGAGCTTGTACAGGTGTTCCTTCGAGGCGTTCGCGTCCACTCCGCCCGCGGTGGGTTCGGAGGACTGCACTCCCCCTTCGGCCCGCTTGTCCGAGGGGCCCCGTTTTTCCTTCGGTTCCCAGTGGTCGCCCACCTTCTCGTAGCTGTGCTTCAGCGAGGCATAGGCCGCCCGGGCCGCCCTTTGCTCGTCGTTGTCGTAGCTCTCAAGGGCTGAATCGTAGGTTTTGGCGAACGTGTCCTGGGCCTTCTTCCCCGAGCGCTGCAGGGTGGAGGGAAGCTCGTCCTTGCGGGCGTGGCCACTCTTTCCGGTCTTGGGCATGGCACCCACACTCCTTTTGATCAGCAGGCTGATGATCCGGATAAGACCAGCTTAGCCGCCGGAAGGGAAGGAGGTAGTGGAGCCCCCTGTCGGATTCGAACCGACGACCCCCGCTTTACAAGAGCGGTGCTCTGGCCAACTGAGCTAAGGAGGCGTGCCCCTGCGGGCCGGCGCCTGAACGGCGCTAGATAAGGTTAGCCCAAGTGGCGCCGGTGGTAAAAACGCCGGCGCCACGGCGCGAACCGGCCCTGGAAACGCGGTTGGACTTAAAAGGCTGGCCTTAAAGGACGGCGGCCCGTTCCGGGAAGAATCCGGGAACGGGCCGCCATGCAGCCACTACAGCTTTTGGCACTACGGCTTTAGGCCTTCGCGTCGATTGCCGCCTGGATCTCTGCGTTCAGGTCCGAGGCGCCGTCCCACTTCTTGCCATCGACGAAGATCGTGGGCGTACCCGTGATGCCGGTATTTTCGGCGAGCTGGGTGGAGTACTTGACGTAGGGACGGAAAGTCTTGTCGTCCACGCAGCTGTTGATGTCGGCACCAAGGTCGCTGGCCAGTGACTTCAACTTGTCGTCGGACAGGCCCGCTCCGCCTTCTGCCGGCTGGTTGTCGAAGAGGACATTCACGTAGTCCGCGTACTTTTCGGGGGCCTTGTCGGCCACGCAGGCGGCGGCGTTCGCGGAACGCGAGGAGTAGTTGGTGCTGGACTGGCGGTCCAGGAAGCCCAGCGGCCGGTACTCCATGCTGATCTTGCCTTCATTGCGGAGGCTGGTCAGGGCCTCGTTGTACGTCTGTTCGAACCGCAGGCACACCGGGCAGATGAAGTCGATATAGGCGATAACCTTGACGGGCTGCCCCGCTTCAGCCTCGGCTCCCGGAGCCACCACCGGGTTCGGCTGTGCATCAGGCTTGGCCGGAAGGTTGGCAATGTCCACGGTGGCCGGGTCCGTCTTCTTCACCTCGGAGTTGGCCAGCAGGGTCACGCCGCCGTTGACGTTGGCGTTGGCAGGCACGGGCCCCTGGTCCGCGACGGGCGTGTTCTGCCTGATGCTGGTGGTCACCACCAGTGCAACAACAGCCAGGATGGCCACGACGGCGGCCACGATGCCCCAGCCGATGAGCAGCTTGTTGCGCTTGTCCTTCTTCAGCTGGGCCTCACGGATCTGGCGCGCCTTTTCCCGCGCCTCCGCGGTTCGCTCAGCCTTGGACTTACGTACTTCGTTTGCGGGGCTCATGTGTTCCTTGGGTCGGTTGACGTGGGGGGACCACTTCGTGGCAACTCCTACATTTTAGGGGAGAAAGCTGGGAGCTTGCGCTTTCAACTAATCGCTGGGTTGACCAACGACCGAATAGCACGGAAGATTCCCTCCCGTTAGGGTGGGCTGAGAGGCACAAGCAACCCCAGGGGGCCGCAATGCAAACACCCGTCCAGGAAAAACCTTCCGCACCATCCACGTCCGGCGCTGCCGGCTCCGGCCACGGCGGAGCGAGCAAATACGACTTCATGGTGGTATCCAACAGGCTGCCCGTGGACCGCTGCGCCCCCGGGGAAAGCGGGGACGACGGTTCCGGCTGGCGCCGGTCCCCCGGCGGGCTGGTGACAGCGCTGGCCCCCATGATGACCAAGACCGACGGCGCCTGGGTGGGGTGGCACGGTGCGCCCGACGAGACGGTCAAGCCCTTCAGCCACGGCGGCATGGACCTGGTCCCGGTCCAGCTAAGCACCGACGAGGTGGAGCTGTACTACGAGGGGTTTTCGAACGCCACCCTGTGGCCGCTGTACCACGACGTCATCGCCCCGCCGGAGTTCCACCGCACGTGGTGGGACGCCTACCGCAAGGTCAACAGGAGGTTCGCCGACGCCGTCGTGCGCCATGCCGATCACGGCGCCACCGTGTGGGTGCAGGACTACCAGCTCCAGCTGGTGCCGCGCATGCTGCGCGAAGCGCGGCCGGACCTCAGGATCGGGTTCTTCAACCACATCCCGTTCCCTCCGCCGGAGATCTTTGCCCAGCTGCCGTGGCGCCAGGCCATCATCGACGGCCTCCTCGGCGCCGACCTGGTGGGTTTCCAACGTCCCAGCGATGCCGGTAACTTCATGCGCTCCGCCCGCCGTTTCCTCGGCGCCAGCGTCAAGCAGCAGCAGGTCCATGTAAAAGGCCAGGATGGCCAGGTCACCCACATTGCCCGCGCGCAGGCATTCCCCATCTCCATCGACGTCCGGCAGATCACCGAGCTGGCCGCCAACCCGGAGATCATCGAGCGCGCCCGCCAGATCCGCCAGGACCTCGGGAACCCCAAGACCATCCTGCTCGGCGTGGACCGCCTGGACTACACCAAAGGCATCCGGCACCGGCTGAAGGCCTTTGAGGAACTCCTGGCGGACGGCAAACTCTCGGTTGGCGATGCCACACTGATCCAGGTGGCCAGCCCCAGCCGCGAGCGCGTTGAGCAGTACCGCCTGCTGCGGGAGGAGGTGGAGGGCACTGTGGGCCACATCAATGGCACGTATGACACCATCGAGAACACCGCTGTCCGCTACCTGCACCACAGCTATCCGGTGGAGGAGATGGTGGCGCTCTACCTTGCCGCGGACGTCATGCTGGTCACGGCGTTGCGTGACGGCATGAACCTGGTGGCCAAGGAGTACGTCACGGCACGCACCAACAACGACGGCGCCCTGGTCCTGAGCGAGTTCGCCGGCGCAGCCGACCAGCTCAAGCAGGCCCTGCTGATGAACCCCCACGATATCGACGGTCTCAAGAGCGCCATCATGCGTGCCGTGGCCATGGAACCGCGGGACGCGTCCCGGCGGATGCGGGCAATGCGCAAGCAGATCCTGGAACACGACGTGGACTACTGGTCCGCGGACTTCCTGCGCGCGCTCAACGAAAAGGTGGTCCGCGATGACTCCTGACGGCCGCCACGCCAAGGACAAGCTCTCCCTGTCCCCTGAGCTCCGGGAAGCCATCCGGCGGATTGCCAAGACCGAGCACCTGCTCGTGGCGATGGACTTCGACGGAACAATAGCGCCCATCGTCGGCCGCGCCGGCGATGCCCGGCCGCTGCCGCGCTCGGCGGCCGCTTTCGCCGGGCTGGCTGTACTCCCACGGACGACGACGGCACTCATCTCAGGCCGTGCCCTCGCCAGCCTGCGCACTGTCGCTTCCCCTCCGGTGGATACCCTCCTCATCGGCAGCCATGGCGCAGAGGCCTGGCTGGGCCCGGGCTCCGCCGGGCTCACGCTCGATGAAGGGCAAAAGGCCCTCCTCGGGGAGGTGCGCGCCATCC
This sequence comes from Arthrobacter sp. BB-1, assembly GCF_006151685.1. Classification (NCBI taxonomy): domain Bacteria; kingdom Bacillati; phylum Actinomycetota; class Actinomycetes; order Micrococcales; family Micrococcaceae; genus Arthrobacter; species Arthrobacter sp. BB-1. The sequence goes on along the minus strand of NZ_VDEV01000008.1, from coordinate 5,398 downwards.
TGGAGGACATCACCAGGGAAGCTCCGGGCACCGTCCTCGAAGACAAACCCGCAGGGGTGGTCCTCCATACGCGCCTGGCCGCCGACGATGTTGCTGAGGACGCTGTGGCTGCCGCCCGCTCCCTGCTGCAGGACCGGAAGGGGGTCTTCCTCAAGGACGGCAAGCGCGTCCTCGAGACCTCGGTGGTCAACGCGTCCAAAGGCGAGGGCGTCACCTTCCTCCGGCAGATCACCGGCGCTACCGGCGTCCTGTTCGCCGGCGACGACACCACCGATGAAGACGCCCTGGCCCGCCTGGAGCCGGGGGACGTGGGCGTCAAAGTGGGCCTTGACTTCACCCAGGCCGAATTTCGCGTAGAGGCCCCGGTCCATATCGCCGAACTGCTGGAGCTGCTGCTGCAGGAGCGGAGCATCGCCGTGGCGGAGGAGGACCCCGCAGCCGCCCAGGGGTAGGTGCCGCCCGAGCATGTCCAACCTCACGTGTGACGTCCGTAACATTTGCAACCATCGGCCAAACATCTGACATACTCTTGCATGTGATGTGGCGCACAAGAACCGTGCGGCGTCACTCGGCGCTCTTCGGCCTCGGCCCAAGAGCGTCAGCAGCACAAAACTGAACAAACATGAACCATTCACAACGGATCGTCCGGCACGTACCTGCCGGTGAAGGGATTGATAACTGTGGCTACAGTTACTTTTGATAACGCTACGCGTCTGTACCCGGGCACAGATAAGCCCGCCGTCGATAAGCTCAACATCGACATCGCCGATGGCGAATTCCTGGTCCTCGTTGGACCCTCCGGTTGCGGCAAGTCCACCTCCCTGCGCATGCTCGCAGGCCTTGAGGACGTCAACGCCGGCCGGATCCTGATCGGCGACCGCGACGTGACCGACGTTCCCCCGAAGGACCGCGACATCGCGATGGTTTTCCAGAACTACGCGCTGTACCCGCACATGACTGTGGCCGACAACATGGGCTTCGCACTTAAGATCGCAGGCGTTTCCAAGGAAGAGCGCGCCGAGCGCGTCCGCGAAGCCGCCAAGCTCCTTGACCTTGAGCAGTACCTGGACCGCAAGCCGAAGGCACTCTCCGGCGGCCAGCGCCAGCGTGTTGCCATGGGCCGCGCAATCGTCCGTAACCCCCAGGTCTTCCTCATGGATGAGCCGCTGTCCAACCTGGACGCCAAGCTCCGCGTCCAGACCCGTACGCAGATCGCATCCCTGACCCGCCGCCTCGGCGTCACCACCGTCTACGTGACGCACGACCAGGTTGAGGCCATGACCATGGGCGACCGCGTCGCCGTGCTGAAGGACGGCCTGCTGCAGCAGGTTGACACCCCGCGCAACCTCTACGACCGCCCCAAGAACGTCTTCGTTGCCGGCTTCATCGGTTCCCCCGCCATGAACCTGCTGGAACTGCCAGTGGTGGACGGGGGCGTCCAGTTCGGCGGCACCGTCTACCCCGTGCCGCGCGACGTCCTCGAGGAAGCACACGGCTCAACCGTTACGTTGGGAAGCCGCCCGGAGGATCTCGAAACCGCGCCGCAGGGTGAAGGCCTGAAGGTTGAGGTCGACGTCGTCGAAGAGCTTGGCGCCGACGCCTACGTTTACGGCCACACCACGCTTGACGGCAAGGACCACGACATCGTGGCACGTGTCGACGGCCGCCGCCCCCCGATGAAGGGCGAAGTCATCTACGTCCGTCCGCAGTCGGGCCACGTGCACCTGTTCGACACCAAGACCGGCCTGCGCCTCGGCGACTGACGCTCTTTCGCTTCACCCGACGGCGGCCCTCCTTACTGGCGGGCCGCCGTCGGCCTTTAACTGTGGCTCACCGGAATTTAGCCGGCCGCCCCGATGTACGGAAGAATTGAGCCATGACCGAGGAATACAGCGCCCAGTGGCACGACGAACCCACCGACTACGGGCAGATCGGGAAGCTGCCGCGGTTTGTCGCCGCAAGTGCTGATGATGGCAAGGCCGCCTCGGTCTCCAGTTCCCTCAATATCACGGCGGCGGCCGCGGATCCCGAGCTCCTGGACCTGCCGTGGCACATCGCCCTGGAAGACTGGCCCGCGGAGAACCTGGCGGCGCTTCCGCGCGGCATCTCCCGCCATATCGTGCGCTTTGCGCACCTCGGGGGTTCCGTCATTGCCATCAAGGAAACGTCGGAGCACGTGGCCCGGCACGAATACCACATGCTCCGCAAGCTGGCCCGCCTGGATGTCCCGTGCGTGGAGCCGGTGGCGGTGATTACGGGCCGCACCACCCTGGACGGGCGCCCCCTGAACCCGGTGCTGGTCACCCGGCACCTGAAGTTTTCCATGCCCTACCGCGCCCTGTTCTCCCAGATGCTCCGCAAGGACACCCTGACGCGCCTTATTGACGCCCAGGCGCTGCTGCTGGTGCGGCTCCACCTGATCGGCTTCTACTGGGGCGACGTGTCCCTTTCCAATACGCTGTTCAGGCGCGACGCCGGTGCATTTGCCGCCTACCTGGTGGACGCGGAGACCGGCGAGCTCTACCCGGACCTGTCCACGGGCCAGCGCGAATATGACCTGGAGATCGCACGGGTCAACATCGCGGGCGAGCTGATGGACCTGCTCGATGGCGGGCTGATCGAGGAAAAGGTGGACCCGGTGGCCACCAGCGAGCTGATCATGGACAGCTACCGCCGCCTGTGGCAGGAGCTTACCGAAAAGGAGTCCTTCGAGCTGGGTGAGCGCTGGCGGGTGAGCGCCCGGATCCGCAGGCTCAACGAACTCGGCTTCGACGTCGAGGAATACGCCATCAAGACCACCCAGAACGGCACCACCATCCAGCTGCAGCCCAAGGTGGTGGATGCGGGGCACCACCAGCGGCGGTTGCTGAGGCTTACCGGGATCGACGCCCAGGAGAACCAGGCGCGCCGCCTCCTCAATGACATGGACTCCTTCCGCGCGGACAACAACCCGCAAATGGACGAGGAATACAGCGCCCACCTCTGGGTCAGCCAGATCTTCGAGCCGATCGTCAGGTCCATTCCGCGGGACCTTTCCGGCAAGCTCGAACCCGCCGAAGTGGTGCACGAGGTCCTGGAGCACCGCTGGTACATGTCTGAAAAGCAGGAACGGCACATCCCGCTGGCGGAGGCCGTGCAGTCCTACATCGACTCCATCCTGCGGCATCGCCGGGACGAGGCCGCTATCATGCTGAACCCGGACACCGGGCTCCTGAAGATCCTTGAAGTGGAGACCGAGGAGTCGCGCTACGGCGATGACGAATCGATCGACGAGTACCCCGACTCGGACGACTGACCCGCGCGCGAGGCCCTAGATAGCCTTCCCCGGGTTGAGGATACCGGCAGGATCAAAGAGGTCCTTGATCCTGCGTTGCAGCTCGCGGATGGGCTCGGGCTGCTCCTGCCCCAACCAGCGCAGTTTGTACTGGCCCACTCCGTGCTCGCCGGTGATGGTCCCGCCCATGGCAAGCGCGGCTGTGATCGACTCGTCCAGGACCCGCTGCAGCCGTTCCATGGCGCCGGCGTCCACGCTGTTGCCCGTGCGGTCGATCCAAAAAGTGGGGTGGAGGTTCCCGTCGCCGGCGTGCGCCACCACTTTGAGGTGCACTGCGTGGTCCGCGGCCATGGCTTCCAGGGCAGCAACATAGTCCACCAGCCGGGAACGGGGAACGGCGACGTCCTCGCCCACGCGGTATTCGTCGTCCACCTCCGCTCCCCTGCTGTGCCGGCGAAGCTCCACCAGCCGCTCCGCCTCTGCGCTGGCCTCGGTGGTAACAGCTGCGCCCCCGGCCTGCAGCGCGTCCCGCACTACCTGGGCTTCGGCGGCTGCACCGAAGCCATCAGTCTGGATCAGCAGCAGCGACCTGCCCCGGGCGGTAAGGTCCGAGCCATGGATGTCATCCAGCTGTGCCAGGGTGCCGCCGTCGAGCAGTTCCATGATGGCCGGCTGGACCCGTGCCTTGCCGACGGCCAGGACGCCCGCGGCAGCCTGCCGGAAGTCCGCGTAGAACGCCGCAACAGTGTGGACTTCCTGCGGCAGGTACTTCAGGCGGACCGTGATCCCGACGACGATGCCGAGGGTTCCCTCCGAACCTACGAACAGACTGGTGAGGTCGTAGCCGGCCACGCCCTTGAACGTCTGGTGCCCGGTATGGATGAGCGAGCCGTCAGCCAGCACCACGTCCAGCGCGAGGACCGAATCCCTGGTGACGCCGTACTTGGCACACCGCAGCCCGCCGGCGTTCGTGGCAACGTTCCCGCCGATGGTGGAACTGCGGAAGCTGGCAGGGTCCGGCGCATACATCAGCCCATGCTTCGCGGCGGCCTCGTTGAGGACGGCATTGACCACGCCCGCCTCCACTACCGCGGTTTCGTCGTCGGGGTTGAGGGCGAGGATCCGGTCCATGCGTTCAAGCGAAAGGATGATGCAGTTCTCGGTGGCGTGGGCCCCGCCGGAGACCCCTGTCCCTGCGCCGCGCGCCACGAGGGCCACGCTGCTGCCTGCGCAGGCGCGGACAACGGCCTGAACGTCTGCCACGGATTCCGGGAAGACCACGGCCAGCGGCAGCTGGAAGTCGACCACGGGGGCCTGGTCGACGGCATAGCGACGGAGTGCGGCTTCGCCCGCGTCTATCTGGCCCGGCGCCAGGATGGCCTCCAGTTCGTCAACTATGCTTCCCACAAAGGCTCCATCCGTCGTCGCAGGTGTTCTTCAGTCTCTGTTCTTCAGTCTTTGTTCTTCAGTCTTTGTTCTTCAGTCTAGGTCGGGCGGCAGGCGGGACGCTCCCGCTCCTGCTCCTGCTCCTGCTCCTAGGAGTCCAGAGTGCCGGCCGCTCCCATAAAACGGGCGTAGCGGGCAAGGATCGCGGGCCAGTCCGTGGCGTACTTCGCCCGGGTGCCAGTGGGATCTTCGGCACCCTCCCAGCCGTCATGGAAGAGCCGGACCTCGGTCCCATCCGGGACGGCACGGAAGGCGACGCGGAGTTCGGTGGACCACAATGCGGTTGTGCCGGGATGCCACGTGGCGTGGAAAGACAGCGGCGGCTGCCAGTCATCCAAGGTACCCCAGATGGTGGTCCGGCCGTCGTCGGCCGTCTCCAGGATGAGGTTCTCCTCGAATTCCACGTAGGAGCCGGCACCGTACACGCTGTGTGATTCCAAGGGCCACCACAGGTGGGTGTGGTCCGTGAAACCGGTGGAGGCGTGGGCCACGCTTCCCGGTACCACCACCGTTTGCACCACGGGGTCCAGGGCATCGATCGTCGATTCGTCGTCGTTCCCGGAGGGTTCCTGTGCATGGCTGAAGAGGCTGCTCATGGTGCTCAACTTTACCGCCTGAGTGCTTGGCCAGCTGCCTGCGTGTTTGGCCAGCTGCCAGGCCCCAAGGCATGAGCATGTT
>NZ_VDEV01000007.1:0-85659 GCF_006151685.1 Arthrobacter sp. BB-1 | reverse complement strand
CTGGCTTCTCACTTGTCAAACCGGCGTCCGCGACTCTCTTTAGCCGAAGGCTTGAGTGTCGGTTTTTCCGTCTGACTCCGTGGAGCAGCGCGGAAATAAACTCTACCACCACTTTTTCCAGAAGGCCAACCGGGCAACAGGACGCCTTCTGCGGCCTGCCCTGGAGGCAGGAAAAAGCCCGGAACCACGCGGATTCCGGGCCTTCCCTGCTCATCAGGAGCCAGCTGCTATTCGGCGGCCGGGGCTCCAGGCTTGAAGTAGGCGGCGCCGAGCGGCGGCAGGGTGACGCTCAGCGTTGCCGGCTGTCCATCCTGTCCCTGGCCCGTTGCCTTCAGCTCACCGGCGTTGAGGACACCGGATCCGCCGTAGGTGGTGGCGTCCGTGTTCAGTACTTCGGTCCATGCACCGGCCTCCGGCACACCCAGGGTGTAACCGACGTGCGGCATTCCGGAGAAGTTGATGGCGCAGACCAGCGGGTTGTTCTCCTTGTCCCAGCGGATGAAAGACAGGACGTTCCGGTCTGCGTCTCCCCCGTTGATCCACTGGAAGCCAGCGGGCTCGTTGTCCCGGGCGTACAGCGACGGAGTGGAACTGTAGAGCTCGTTGAGGTCCTTGGTAAGGAGTTGGACGCCCTTGTGTGCGGGGATGTCGGCGAGCCACCAGTCGAGCCCGTGCTGCTCGGACCACTCCGCTTCCTGGCCAAACTCCGTACCCATGAAGATCAGCTGCTTGCCCGGGTGCGCCCACTGGTACGCCAGGAAAGCGCGCAGGTTGGCGAGCTGCTGCCAGCGGTCGCCCGGCATCTTGCGGAGCATGGAGCCCTTGCCGTGGACTACCTCATCGTGGCTGATGGGCAGCAGGAAGTTCTCGGTGAACGCGTACACCAGGGAGAACGTCACGGTTCCGTGGTGCCACTTGCGGTTGACTGGCTCCTCGGAAACGTACTTAAGCGAGTCGTGCATCCAGCCCATGTTCCACTTCAGCCCGAAGCCGAGGCCACCGTGGCTTGTGGGTGCGGTGACGCCCGGGAACGCTGTGGATTCCTCGGCGATCATCACGGCCCCGGGGTGCGTCTTGTACACCGTGGCGTTGACTTCCTGGAGGAAGGAAATCGCCTCGAGGTTTTCCCTGCCGCCGAACCGGTTGGGTTGCCACTGGCCGTCCTCGCGCGAATAGTCGAGGTAAAGCATTGAAGCCACCGCATCCACGCGCAGGCCGTCAATGTGGAACTCGTCCAGCCAATACAGGGCGTTGGCCACCAGGAAGTTCCGGACTTCGGTCCGCCCGAAGTCGAAGATCAGGGTGCCCCAGTCAGGGTGCTCGCCCAGGTTCGGGTCCGCGTGCTCGTACAGGGGCTCGCCGTCGAACTGCGCCAGGGCCCAAGAGTCCTTGGGGAAGTGGGCGGGAACCCAGTCCAGCAGTACGCCGATCCCGGCCTGGTGAAGCGTGTCCACCAGGTAGCGGAACTCATCGGGGTGGCCGAAACGGGAGGTGGGGGCGAAGTACGAGGTGACCTGGTAGCCCCAGGACCCGCCGAAGGGGTGCTCTGCCACGGGCATGAACTCCACGTGCGTGAATCCGAGCCATTTGACGTAGTCCACCAGTTCCTTGGCGAGTTCCCGGTAGCCGAGTCCCAGGCGCCAGGAGCCAAGATGCACCTCATAGACGCTCATTGCGGAGTTGTGGGGATCCCGCTGTGCGCGGGCCTCCATCCATTCATCGTCCTTGAAGGCGTACGAAGGCTCAACCACCCGGGAAGCGGTCAGCGGAGGAACCTCGGTACCGAACGCCAGGGGGTCAGCCTTCTCCACCCAGTGGCCGGCCTTGGTCCTGATTTCGAATTTGTAGCACGCCCCTGCCAAAACACCCGGCACAAAGAGTTCCCACACCCCCGAGGAACCCAGCGAGCGGAGGGAGTTCTCGCGCCCGTCCCAGGCATTGAAGTCGCCCTTGACGCGGACGGCCTGCGCGTTGGGTGCCCAGACGGCAAACGAAACACCGTCCACGTCCCCCATTGCGGACTTGTAGTGCTGGACGTGGGCGCCGAGCACCTCCCAAAGCTTTTCGTGCCTGCCCTCACCGATCAGGTGCAGGTCCACTTCCCCCACGGTGGGCAGGTAGCGGTAGGGCTCGTCCACGGTGACCGGTTCGGCACCCGGGTAGGTGACCGAGAGCCGGTAGTCGGGGACGTGCCCCTGCTGCAGTGGTTCAAGGACTGCCACCCACACTCCGTGGGCTTCATGTTCCATCGGAACTTCACCCGCGGGGGTAATCACGGTTACTGCTTCCGCTAGGTGCTTCACCGTACGGATGGTGACGTGGCCGTAATCGTCCAGGTGCGCGCCCAGGACAGAGTGGGGTGCGTGGTGTTCACCGTTCGCGATCTTGCCCAGGGTGCCTTCGTCTACCTGCAACGGCACCCCCGGCCGGTCAGTTCGTGCTGAGCCTGTCATTTCGTTACCTTCCGATGCTGCACCGGCGTGATCGCCGGCGCCGTTACCGCCCAGGAGCCGCCGGGAGGCGTTCACGGGGATCGCCAACCAGTCGGGCCTGTTACGCAATTCATAAACTACTTCGTACAGTGCCTTGTCCAGCCACAATGCCACAAAGAGGGGGGACTCCCTGTCCACCGTCCCGGGCGTGACAGCCGCGTACCCTGCCAGGAAGGCCTCCGCGCAGTCGTCAACCCAGTTGGCCGGGACCTGCGCCCCTTCCTGTTCGCGCTGGGCTGCGCCCGCGGCGTAGTCGAAGGACCGGAGCATGCCCACGACGTCCCTCAGGGGAACGTCCGGGACGTTGCGCTCCGCGACGGGCCGCAGCGGTTCGCCTTCAAAGTCGAGGATGGCCCATCGGGCGGGGCTTCCCGCCTGCCCCGGAACCTGGAGGATCTGGCCCAGGTGGAGGTCCCCGTGGATTCGCTGCAGCGGGCCTGCCGGGGCGTGGTCCAGCTGGTCGAGCAGTGCGGCCAGGGCGTCGTCATAAGGGCCGACGGCGCTTCCGGCTTCCGCCCATGCCTGGCGGACGCGTTGGGCTACTGCGGGCGCAATCACCTGGCCGGGGGCGTGTTCCGCTGACTGGCCCAGCGCTTGGGCCAGCCGCTGGTGGACCGTGGCTGTGGCCGCACCGAGCGCCCGCGCTTCTGCGGTGAAGTCGGTGCCGGACCGGGCGGCGTCAACGGCCAGCAGCCAGGCGTCCCGGCCGCCTGCCAGGAACTCGTGCGCCACGGCCAGTTCGCCCTGGACATACCGCGGGCCTGTGCCGGTGGATCCCGATCCGTTTGCCGCCTGGGCGAGCCATTCGCCGCGGACCCAGCCAAGGGTGGCGGGGACCTCGGACGTGCCCGCAGCCGTCAGGGCAGCACCCACTTCAACTTCAGGGTTTGTGCCGTCGGACAGCACCCGGAAGAACTTCACGATCGCGGCGGACTCGCCGTCGTCCACAATGACTGAACTGTTGGACTGCTCACCGGACAGTACTTTCACTACGCCGCGGCTGGTAGGCAGCCGCCGTTCTCCTTCGACGCGGAAGCCGGCCGCAGTTCCGCTCGGCGCCTTCTCCCCGTTCCGGATGAGCTCCAGCCAGCCGCCCACGAAGTCGGGATCGTGGACGGCGTCGTAGACCCAGGGCCGGGATGGATCCATTCCGGCAGCCTGCCCCACAAGGGCGCGCTCCATTCCGGCAGCCGGCGCCTGCCGGAAACTCAAGGGAACCTGGACCACGGCCGTCCTGCTGCCGCCGTCGGGCGTTTGCGTGGTGACCCTCAGGAGAAAGACAGCCAGCGCGGCATGGCCCGAGGGATCCTCGAGCCCCAGGCTGCCGGCCTGGGACATCTCGAAGTCGGGCGTCTTCACCGGGAACCAGCGCTGCCGCGGCAGCCATTCCTGGAGGAGGGCGGTGAGGGCGGGGGTGAGGATTGGCTGGTTCATGTCAGTTCTCAATCGAGAGGATAGGCATTGCCTGCGTGTAAGGGGATGACGGGTTGGATGCAGCCGACCGGATCCGCAGCCAGAAGAAGTCGTGGCTGCCAAGGGTCAGGGTCAGGTTTCCGTCGTCGTTGATGCCGGGGAACGGCTGGCCGCCGAAGACATCGCGCAACCCCCGTCCGGCGAACTGCGGGACCTTCAGCTGGGCCGCGACCGGATGCTGTGAGAGGTTGAAGGCGCACAGGATGGTCTCCGCAACGGCTCCGGCGGAGTTGTCTTCCGGCAGTTCGCGGAGGTAGGCCAAAACGGCGTCGTGGTCGGCATCGACGTGCTTGAACCCGCCCAGGCCGAATGCGGGATGGTTCTTGCGGACGCTCAGGATCTGCCGGGTCCAGCGCAGCAGCGAACCGGAATGGGCCGCCTCCGCTTCCACATTGGCCATGCTGTAGTTGTACACCAGGGACTGGATGGGCGGCAGGTAGAGCTTGCCCGGATCTGCGTTCGAGAATCCGGCGTTCCGGTCGGGGTTCCACTGCATGGGGGTGCGCACGGCGTCCCGGTCTTCAAGCCAGATGTTGTCCCCCATGCCGATCTCGTCCCCGTAATACAGGAAGGGGCTGCCGGGCAGCGAGAGCAGCAGGGCGTTGATCAGCTCGATCTCGGCACGGGAGTTGTCCAGCAGGGGCGCGAGCCTGCGCCGGATGCCGATATTGGCCCGCATGCGGGGGTCCGGCGCGTACCAGCCCAGCATCGCGGCCCGCTCATCGGCGGTGACCATTTCCAGGGTCAGTTCGTCGTGGTTCCGCAGGAAGGTGCCCCACTGCGCACCGTCCGGTATTTCGGGCGTGTCGTGCATGGTCTCGATGATCGGAGCGGCCTTCTGGTCCCGGAGTGCGTAGTACAGCCGGGGCATGATCGGGAAGTGGAAGGCCATGTGGCACTCGGGCTCTTCTTCCGTCCCGAAGTATTCCACCACTTCATTCGGCGGCTGGTTGGCCTCGGCGATGATGACCCGCCCGGGGTAGCTTTCGTCCACCATGGTACGGAGCTTCCGGAGGAACTCGTGCGTTGCCGGGAGGTTCTCGCAGTTGGTCCCCTCCTCTTCGTAGAGGTAGGGGATGGCATCGGCCCGGAACCCGTCGATGCCCTGGTCAAGCCAGAACCGGACCACGTCGAACAGCGCTTCGATGACTTTGGGGTTTTCGAAGTTCAGGTCGGGCTGGTGGCTGAAGAACCGGTGCCAGAAGAACTGGCGTCGGATGGGGTCGAAGGTCCAGTTGGATTCCTCGGTATCCACGAAGATGATGCGCGCGTCCTGGTACTTCTCGTCGGTGTCGCTCCAGACGTAGAAGTCCCCGTAGGGGCCGTCAGGGTCCTTGCGGGATTCCTGGAACCAGGGGTGCTGGTCCGACGTGTGGTTCAGGGGCAGGTCGATGATGACCCGGACGCCCCTGGCATGGGCCTCGGCAACCAGGCGCTTGAAGTCGCTGATGGTTCCGAACTCGTCCAGGACCGAGTTGTAGTCGGAGATGTCATAGCCGCCGTCCCGCAGCGGTGACTGGAAGAACGGTGGCAGCCAGAGGCAGTCCACTCCCAGCCACTGCAGGTAGTCAAGCCTGTCGATGAGGCCGGAAAAGTCGCCGGAGCCGTCACCGTTGGCATCCGCAAAAGCCCGTACGAGCACTTCGTAGAACACGGCCTTCCGGTACCACAGCGGATCATGCTGAAGGCCCGGGGCATTTAGCTCAAACGTGCTCTTGGGAGTGAAATGCTGGCCGGAACTTTGCGGATTGAAATTCACTGATGCGTTCTCCTCACGCGCAGGACGTGAGCGGGCTCCACGTGCGGGTCAAGGCGGACGTAGTTGTACTCGCCCCACTCCCAGCTTTCACCGGAGATGAGGTCATCCACGTGGAAGCCTCCGTTGTGCGTCAGGTCCTGCGGGTCGAGTTCAAGGGCCGCAAGGTCCAGCGAGACGGTGCATTCCCTGGTGCCGTGCGGATCCACGTTGACCACCACGATGAGGGTGTCCTTGGACCCGTCGGCAAGCGTCTTGTGCTTGGAGTAGACCACCGTGGCCTCGTCCGTGCTGTGGTGGACCGTCAGGTTCTGCAGGTCCTGCAGGGCCGGGTGGGCATGCCTGATCTCGTTGAGCCTGGTGATGTACGGGGCGAGGGTCCGTCCGGACTGCGCCGCAGCGTCCCAGTCGCGTTCCTTGTACTCGAACTTTTCGTTGTCGATGTACTCCTCCGCGCCCGGCCGCGCCACGTGCTCATACAGTTCGTAGCCTGCGTAGACGCCCCACAACGGACTGGCCGTGGCCGCCAGGGCAGCCCTGATCTTGAACGCCGCCGGCCCGCCAAACTGGAGGTATTCAGTGAGGATGTCCGGGGTGTTGACAAAGAAGTTGGGGCGGAAGAAGGCCGCCGACTCGTGGCTCACCTCGGTGAAGTAGGACTCGATTTCCTTCTTGGTGTTGCGCCAGGTGAAGTACGTGTAGGACTGCTGGAACCCCGCACGCCCCAGCGCATGCATCATGGCTGGGCGCGTGAAGGCCTCGGCCAGGAACACCACGCCGGGAACCTCTTTATTTACCTGCGCAATAAGCCATTCCCAGAACCACACCGGCTTGGTGTGCGGGTTATCCACGCGGAAGACTTTTACGCCATGGCTCACCCAGAGCAGCACAATCCGCAGAATTTCGTTCGAAAGCCCTTCGGGATCATTGTCGAAATTGAGCGGATAAATGTCCTGGTACTTCTTCGGCGGATTCTCGGCATAGGCAATGCTGCCGTCCACGCGGGTTGTGAACCACTCCGGGTGTGACTGGACCCAGGGATGGTCCGGGGCCGCCTGGAGCGCCAGGTCCAGGGCAACTTCCAGGCCAAGCTCGTTGGCGCGGGCCACAAATGCGTCAAAGTCCTCGAAGGTGCCGAGGTCCGGATGGATGGCGTCGTGGCCGCCTTCGGCCGCGCCGATGGCCCATGGCGAACCGGGATCGTTGGGGCCGGCAATCAAGGTGTTGTTGGGGCCCTTGCGGTGCTGCACGCCGATGGGATGGATGGGCGGCATGTAGATGACGTCGAAGCCCATGGCGGCCACGGCATCAAGCCGCTTGGCCGCGGTGCGGAAGTTTCCGGAAGTCCAGGTACCAGTGTCGTGGTCCTTGACGGCCCCCTCGGAGCGGGGAAAAAATTCGTACCAGGCGCCGCGCCCGGCAAGGTCGCGTTCAACGTTCAGCGGGAACTTTTCGGAGACGGTCACCAGTTCGCGGATGGGCTGATGCGCCACAACCCCCGCTACGTCGCTGCCGAAGCCGGCGCCGAGGCGCTCTTCCGTGCTGAGGGACGTGTCGGCGAGCCTGCCGGCGGCGTTACGGAGAACTCCACGGTCCCACTCGCTGCGGGACTCGTCTTCGGATGCCTCGCCGAGCAGGGCGGATCCCTCGGCCAACATCAACTCCACGTCGATGCCGGCTTCCACCTTCACCTCTGCGTTGTGGTGCCACGTGCCGTAGCGGTCGTGCCAGGCTTCGATGGCAAAGGACCAGTTCCCCGTTTCCGACGGCGTGAGCACGCCTTCCCAGCGGTCCGTACCCATGCCCCGTTCCCCGCGCGGCGGCGCGAGCCTGACCCGCTGGCGCTCCTTGCCCTGGGGGTCGAAGAGCACGGCGCTGACGCCCAACTGGTCGTGCCCTTCCCGGAAAGCGGTGGCGCCCACCACGATTCCTTCGCCTGGCAGGGCCTTGGCGGGGAATTTGCCATCCTCCACGACAGGCTGCACGGCGGTGATCGGAAATCGCCCGAACCGCAGCCCATCAGTAATGGAGCCGGTCGACATTTTCATTGATACGGCACTGGTTCCTGAGTTAGTCGTCACAGGCTCGACGTTAGCGAGAAAAGAGCAAGATTGCTAAGCCTGCGCACCAATTTCTGCGCGTCCTCCGTCATTTCTTCGCCGCCAACTGTCATTTACCCAAAAGAAACCCGGCGCTGGTTCCAGCCGCGCATGTTGTCGGTTAGTGTGACGCAGGTGAAGGCAATCCGCAGATTTACCGTCCGTACCGTCCTCCCCGAACCGATCCGGCCGCTGGCCCGCCTGGCGAGCAACCTGCGCTGGTCCTGGCACCGGCCCACACGGGAACTTTTCGCGGGCCTGAATCCCCGTCTTTGGGAAGAAAGCGGCCAGGACCCGGTGGGCTTCCTGGGGATGGTGAGCCGGGAGGAATTCCAGCAGCTTGCCGCCAACCGTGCGGTGGTGGAACGGGTGCGGGCCGCCGAGGAGGACCTTGACCGGTACCTCGAGGAGCCGCGCTGGTACCAAAGCCTTGGCCCGGATGCCCCTGCGTCGATTGCCTACTTCTCACCCGAGTTCGGCATCACCGAGGTGCTCCCCCAGTACTCCGGCGGCCTGGGGATCCTGGCCGGCGACCACCTGAAGGCGGCCTCGGACCTTGGAGTGCCCCTGATCGGTGTCGGCCTGCTGTACCAGGCAGGCTACTTCAAGCAGTCGCTGTCCCGGGATGCCTGGCAGCAGGAGACGTACCCGGTCCTGGACCCGGACGGGCTGCCGCTCACGCTGCTGCGCGAGCCTTCCTCGGACGGCATCGGCCGCCCCCTGCAGATCGCGCTCCCCCTGCCCAACGGCCGGCGCCTGCTGGCACACATCTGGCGTGCCGACGTCGGACGCGTTCCCCTGCTGCTCCTGGACTCCAATGTCCCCGGCAATGACGACGCCGCCCGCAGCATCACCGACCGCCTCTACGGCGGCGGCGGAGACCACCGCCTGCAGCAGGAACTGCTGCTGGGCATGGGCGGGGTCAAGGCCCTGCGCGCCTTCCAGCAGCTCACCGGCACCACGGCCCCGGAGGTGTTCCACACGAACGAGGGCCACGCCGGCTTCCTCGGCATCGAACGTATCCAGGAACTCATGGCCGGGGACCAGGCGCTGACGTTCGACGAGGCCCTCGCCGCCGGGCGCGCGTCCACTGTCTTCACGACGCACACCCCGGTCCCCGCGGGCATCGACCGGTTCGAGATCGCCCAGATCCACCACTTTTTCCAGGCCGGCCTGGCGCCCGCCGTTCCCACCGACAGGATCCTGGAACTCGGCCGCGAGAACTACGCTGACGGCAACCCGTCCGTGTTCAACATGGCCATCATGGGCCTGCGCCTCGCCCAGCGCGCCAACGGCGTGGCAAAGCTGCACGGGGAAGTTTCCCGTGGAATGTTCTCCGCGCTGTGGCCGGGCTTCGACCACTCGGAGGTGCCCATCACGTCCGTGACGAATGGCGTGCACGTGCCGACGTGGGTGGACAGCCGCATCTCGAAGCTCGCCCGCGACCAGTTTGGCAGCGAAGCCGAAGCGAACGGACGCTGGGACCTGGCCTACAACGTCAGCGACGCGGACGTCTGGGCGCTGCGGCGGGAGATGCGGGCGGCCCTGGTGGACGACGTCCGCCTCCGCCTGCGGGCTGCCTGGAAGAAGCGCGGCGCGGCGGACGCCGAGCTGGGCTGGACGGACAAGGTCCTGGACCCGGACGTCCTGACCATCGGTTTTGCCCGGCGCGTTCCCACCTACAAGCGGCTCACCCTGATGCTGCGCGAGCCCGAGCGCCTGAAGGCACTGCTCCTGCACAAGGAGCATCCCATCCAGCTGGTCATCGCCGGAAAGTCGCACCCCGCCGACGACGCCGGCAAGAAGATGATCCAGGACCTGGTCAGGTTCACCGACGACCCCGAGGTGCGCCACCGGATTGCCTTCCTGCCCAACTACGACATCGCGATGGCGCGGACGCTGTTCCCCGGCTGCGACGTGTGGCTGAACAACCCGCTACGGCCGCTGGAGGCGTGCGGAACGTCCGGCATGAAGGCCGCGCTCAACGGATCCCTCAACCTCTCCGTCCTGGACGGCTGGTGGGATGAAATGTACGACGGCGAAAACGGCTGGGCGATTCCCACCGCCAACAACGGCGCATCACCGGAGGAACGCGACGACATCGAGGCGGCAGCTTTGTACGAGCTGCTCGAAACCCAGGTGGCCCCGCGCTTCTACGGCAGCACGGTGTCGGCCGGCGCCGGCGCCGCAGGCCCTTCGACGTCGGGGGCGGAGAAAGTGCCCACGCACTGGGTCTCCATGATCAAGCACACCCTCTCGCACCTCGGTCCGGCCGTCTCCGCCGAACGCATGCTCCGGGACTACGTGAACATCCTCTACCGCCCGGCCGCGGAGGCGGGGCGCAACGCTTCTGCGAACTCCTACTCCCAGGCCCGCACCCTCGCGGCCTGGACGGCCAAGGTACGTTCGGCCTGGCCGCTGGTGCACGTGGAGCACGTGGACTCAGTGGGTGTCTCCGAGGATCCCCAGATCGGCGACACGCTCCAGGTCAACGCCTACGTGGCGCTGCACAGCCTCACCCCGGAGGACGTGTCCGTTGAAGTGGCCTATGGGAGGGCTGAGGAAAGCGACACCCTCACCGACATCACGGTCATGGAACTGAAGGTACAGGAGGACCTCGGCAGCGGGCGCCACCTGTTCAGCGGTTCGCTGGTGATCGACCGATCGGGACCGTTCGGGTACACCGTCCGGGTCCTGCCGCGGCATGACGCCCTCGCCTCGAAAGCCGAGCTTGGACTGATCGTCAACGCTTAAGGCATGCACACTGGCAAGGACCGGAGGAGACCATGACTGACCGTACCGTGGCCGATGTGATTGTGGACCGGCTCAGTGCCTGGGGCGTCAACCGGGTCTTCGGCTATAGCGGTGACGGGATCAACGGCTTTATGGGCGCACTGCGCCGGGCCGAAGGCCGGGTCGAGTTTGTCCAGGCCCGGCATGAGGAGACGGCTGCCTTCATGGCGGTGGGCCACGCCAAATACACTGGCGGGGTGGGCGTGGTCACCTCCACCCAGGGCCCCGGCGCCGTCCACCTGCTGAACGGGCTCTACGACGCCAAGCTCGACGGCGTGCCGGTCGTGGCCATTGTAGGGCAGCAAAGCCGCACGGTGCTGGGGTCGGCCTACATGCAGGAAATCGAGCTGACGGTCCTGTTCAAGGATGTGGCCGCCCAGTTCGTCCAGCAGGTCAGTGCACCGGAGCAGGTCCCCATGGTCTTGGACCGTGCCTTCCGCACCGCCAAGGCCACTTCCTCGCCCTGCGTGGTCATCGTCCCGCACGACATCCAGTCAGCGTCCGCGCCCGAGCTGGAACAGGAACACGGCATCGTGGTCACCGCGCCCTCGTGGAGCACGGCAACCAGGACGCCCGGGGACAAAGATTTGGCGGCTGCCGCAGCACTCCTGGACTCCTCGGAACGCGTTGCCCTGCTGGTGGGCCAGGGGGCACGGCACGCCGCGGAGGAGGTGGTGGCGGTGGCCGAAAAGCTTGGCGCCGGAATCGCCACCAGCCTGCTGGGCAAGCCTTACATGGATGAGACCCTTCCGTTCGCCGTGGGCACGATGGGGCACCTGGGCACCACCTCAAGCGCGCACCTGCTGGGCAACTGCGATGCCCTGCTGATCGTGGGCTCCAACGATCCCTGGACCGAGTTTTATCCCCCGCCCGGGGCCGCCCGCGCCGTGCAGGTCGACATCGACGAGCGGAAGATCGGCAACCGCTACCCTGTGGAGGTAGGACTTGCCGGCGACGCGGCAGCTGCCCTCCAGGCGCTTATCCCCAGGCTGAAGGCGCGCCCCCGCGGGCAGTGGCGGGACGACGTCGAACAGGAAGTGGTCCGCTGGCGTGCGCTGGCGAAGGAGCGTGCGGCGGTGCCTGCCAGTCCCGTTAACCCCGAGCGGGTGGTCCGGGAACTCAACGGCCGGCTGCCCGGGGACGCCCTGTTGAGCATCGACGTCGGCAGTTGCGTTTACTGGTATGCCCGCCAGTTGGTCCTTCCGCCGGGGGTTCCGGCCCACCTTTCCGGAACGCTGGCCAGCATGGGGTGTTCACTCCCCTACGGCATCGCGGCGAAACTGGCGCATCCGGACCGGCCGGTAGTGGCCCTGGCGGGTGACGGCGCCATGCAGATGGCCGGCATCGCCGAGCTGGTGACCGTCGCCCACCGTTGGCGCCAGTGGGCCGATCCCCGGTTCGTGGTCTGCGTGTTCAACAACAGGGAACTCACCGAGGTGACGTGGGAGCAGCGGGAGTCCGAGGGCGAGCCCCGGTTCGCAGCAAGCCAGGAGCTGCCGGACTTCCCCTTTGCTGGCTACGCGGACCTCCTGGGCCTCACCGGCATCCGCGTCGAGGACCCGGAGCTCATCGGGGACGCCTGGGACAAGGCCCTCTCAGCCGACCGGCCCGTGGTGATCGAGGTGCTGACCGACCCCGAAGTCCCCCTGCTGCCGCCCTTCCCGGCCGGCCGGGAGAAAGCGGAAAGCATGCGCAAGGGGCTGGCGGCGGAGGGCGGCGGCAGGGCTTCCGCGCTGCTGGACACCTACACCGGCCACGAAGAACGCACCTAGAGCAGCACAGCCGTGACGGCCAGGTCCTTGCCCGCGTAGCGTTCGGCGTCCTGGAGGATCTCGCAGATGATCCCGAAGGACCTGTCACCGCGGAAGGGGGCAGCCACCTGCCACAGGACCGTCACCGGTGCGCTGCCGTTGTCCGTGATGCTGTCCGCGAAATCGTGCAGGGAATCGTATAGTGCGTCCAGGTTGACGCCGTAGTGTTCCGGGAAGTTGAGGACCTCACCGAAGGTTTCCAGGACAGCCTTCTTGCTGTCGGCTGGGGGAACCACCAGGCTGCGGCGTCCTGCGTCGGCCACCTGCTCCTGCAGTTCCTCAAGGGTCCAGGTATCGCCGGAGTAGATCTTCATGGCTTTGCTTAGTTGCCTTCCGCTATGAACGTGAATGACTCGTAGTGATCATCGGTGTAATACTTCTCGCCGCCGGCGCCGGCCACGATGCGGCGCGCTCCCCTGTCCGGTTCCCCGCGCGTTGGCACGGTGTACTCGCGGTAATAGCCCCTGTCCCGCCGTGGCAGGATGCGCTCGAAGTTGCCGAAGACCTGGCCGTCCTGGCTGTAGCGGTACGGTCCACCGGCGCGGATGAGCGCAAGGACCCTGCGGCCCTCCACGGGGAGCGCAGATTCACGGACCTCCGGCAGCCCCGAAGGGTTGGCCTGGACGGGCGGTTTGCCAGATGCAGTGTCCTGGGCAGGCCGCGACGTGTCCGGCGCAGCCTGTGTCTTCCCGGGAGAGGCGCTGGGCGCAGGCGCGGCACTGGAGGTGCCCTCCGGCGTCGTGGTTTCCGTCAGTTGGCCGAGGAACCCCGTGCCACCGAAGGCAAGGAAGACGAGCACCAGCAGGCCGGCGAGCAGCAAGGGCAGGACGGAACGGGTGCGCATACTGGAAATCCCGGTGCCTAGCTGCGGTAGATGCTGATGGAGTGGGCCTCGACGAGGTCCTTCTCCCCGGAAGCAACCCGCCCGCCCTGCCGTGCCTCATGCAGCGGCGAAGTGGTCAGCCGGAGCTCGAACACCTGCGGGGCGGTGGCCGTGCCCGTGGCGCGCGGCAGCGTGATGTGCAGGTCCGAGGCGCTGCCGTTCACCACCAGCAGGCCGGCGAAGCCGCCGTTGTCCGAGCCCAGGAGGAGCTGCACCACACGGTTGTGGGGATCGTTCCAGCGCTCCATGGACATCGGATGGCCGTCCTGGTCGAACCAGTGCAGGTAGGACTGCTCGTCGCGGACAGGGAAGTCGTGGGGCTGGGCGGCGAGGAACTCCTTGCGCAGGCGGATGTAGCGCTTGGTGCTGCGAAGCATTTCGTGGGACTCGGGAGTCCGTGTCCAGTCCAGCCACGCGAGAGGGTTGTCCTGGCAGTAGGCGTTGTTGTTTCCCTGCTGGGTCCGGGCCAGTTCGTCCCCGGCAGTGATCATGGGAACGCCCAGGGAAACCAGCATGGACGCCATCATGTTGCGGCGGGACTGGGCCCGCTTGGCAAGGATCACGCCGTCCTCGGTAGGACCTTCCACGCCGTGGTTGTAGCTTCGGTTGTCCCCGTGGCCGTCCCTGTTCTCCTCGCCGTTGTCCTCGTTGTGCTTCCGGTCGTAGGAGACGAGGTCGTTGAGCGTGAAGCCGTCGTGCGCGGTGATGAAGTTCAAGGACGCCAGGCGGGAACGTCCGGAGGCCTGGAAGAGGGCGGCGGAACCGGACAGCGAGTCCGCGAGCTTGGCCAAGGGACCGCCGTGGCCGCCGGCATCCAGGGCGGCCCGGTCGGTGAGCCAGAAGGACCGCACCGCGTCCCGGAAATGGTCATTCCAGTCGACCCAGCCCACAGGAAAACGGCCGGTCTGCCAGCCGCCGTGGCCCACGTCCCAGGGTTCGGCAATCAGCTTCACGTCGGAGAGGACAGGATCGGCGGCCACCGCAACCAGGAACGGGTGCCGTGGATCGAACTCGTTGGCCGCGTTCCGGCAGAGCGTTACGGCGAGGTCGAAACGGAAGCCGTCAATGTGGAACTCATCCACCCAGTACCGGAGCGAGTCCAGGACCATCTGGACCACGCGGGGCTCACCGAAGTTCAGGCTGTTTCCGCAGCCGGTGGTGTCCACGTATTTCCCGTGCCCGTCAGTGCGGTAGTACGCCTGCTCGCCCAGTCCGCGGAAGCTCAGGGTCTGGCCGTCGGGGCCGCCCTCGGCCGTGTGGTTGTAGACGACGTCCAGGATGACTTCCAGCCCGGCAGCATGGAAGAGCTTAACCATCGACTTGAACTCGTCCTGGATGGCCTGCGGCCCGGCTTTCTGGGCGGCACGGGTTGCGTAGGCAGGGTGCAGGGCGAAAAAAGCCGCAGTGTTGTAACCCCAGTAATTGGTCAGTCCCAGGTCCTGCAGGTGCGGTTCGTCCAAGTGGAAGTGCACCGGCAGCAGCTGCACCGAAGTGACGCCAAGGCTGGTGAGGTGCTCGATGATGGCGGGGTGGGCCATGCCGGCATAGGTGCCCCGGAGCTCTTCGGGGACATCCGGGTGGAGCATGCTTTGTCCGCGGACGTGGGCTTCATAAATGATGGTGTTGCGCCACGGAAGCCGCAGCCGCTGGTCCGTTCCCCAGTCGAAATCGCCTGCCATGCGCACGCTGGCCAGGAAACCGTCTTGCTGGTCCACCGCGCGGCCGTAGGGATCGAGCAGCAGCGGTTGGCCGCCGTCGTCCCCTACTTCACTGGTGGGCACGGCGAAGGGCAGGGACTGCCCGCCGGACGCCGCCCGGAAACCGTAACGGGATCCGTAGGGCAGATGCTCCACGATGCCGTGGTGGACGCCATGGGTGACGTTGGGCAGCGCCTGGGTCCGCCACTCGCCGCCCGGGGCGGCGTACACCACCTCGAGGCTGGATACGCCCGGTGCATAGCAGGCAACGTTGGCCCGCCCTCCGTGGCGGCGTCCCGTCCCGTCCAAGTCGGCGCGCGGAACACTGACACCGAGTGGAACCGCCGTGGAGGCGTCCATGGTGGAGGCAGTGTCGAAAAGCGGCATGACCATGGGCGTTACTTCGCGGCGCGCTGCCGGGAGACCTCATACAGGGAGATGCCCACGGCCATGGAGGCGTTCAGCGATTCCATGGCGGAATCGATGGGAATGGAGACGATCTGGTCGCAGTTCTCGCGGACCAGGCGGCTGAGTCCCTTTCCTTCCGAGCCCACCACGATGCAAACCGGTTCGGTTGCCAGGGTGAGGTCCGGCAGGGAGACATCGCCGTCGCCGTCCAGGCCCAAGACGAAGATTCCCATGGACTTGAACTGCTTCAGGGCATTGTTGAGGTTTGACGCCCGCGCCACGGGTACGCGGACAGCAGCGCCGGCGCTGGTCTTCCAGGCCGAGGCGGTGACGCCGACCGAGCGGCGTTCCGGGACGATCACGCCGTGGCCGCTGAAGGCGGAAACCGAGCGGATGATGGCGCCAAGGTTCCGGGGATCGGTAATGCCGTCCAGCGCCACGAAGAGCGGCGCATTGCCGATGTGGCCCTTCTTCCACTTGCCCACCGTCTCCTCGGCCAGTTCGTAGGCGTCCTGGTAGTCGTATGGCGGGATCTGCAGGACCAGGCCCTGGTGGACAGCGTCATCGGTCATGCGGTCAAGCTCGGGCTTGCCCGTTTCCATCAGCGGGATGCCCCGCTCGGCGGCGAGCTTCAGGGATTCCTTGACGCGGTCGTCCATTTCGATGCGGATGGCAACGTGCAGGGCCTTGGCGGGAATGCCGGCGCGGAGCGCCTCCACCACCGAGTTGCGGCCAGTGACGACTTCCTCGGTGGCACGGCCCTTGGGGCCGGACTTGGCCGCTCCGGCGCTGCGCGCACCCGGGTTGCGCTTGGCCGCCGACCGCTCAGACAGCTGCTTGGCCTTGTGCGCCTTGTGGTACGGGCGGTCCTCCGCCTTGGGCGTGGGGCCCTTGCCCTCCAGGGCCTTGCGGCCATGGCCACCGGTCCCGATGGTTGGGCCCTTCTTCGCTTTAACCGATCGGCGACCATTGTTGGCCATTGTGTTCCACCCTTGATTGTGTTGACTGAGTCTGCCTACCAGTCTACTGACCGAAGAAAAATCGGCTGCCCAGGGCGGGACGGGCTAACCGGGGTGCCCCCGGTCAGTCCCGTTTCAGGCTCCAGGTTGCGCCGTCCGGACCGTCCTCCACCAGGATGCCTGCAGCGGAGAGGGTATCGCGGATGGCATCGGATGCCGCCCAGTCCTTCTCCGCCCTTGCCGCGGCACGGGCTTCGAGCTGGGCCTGCACCAGGACGTCCAGGGCGGCGGCTTCCCTGCTGTTGCCCGCATCGGTGCCTGCCACGGCATTGAGCCCGAGGACCTCGGTCATCACGGCGACGGTGTGCAGCGCGAGGCGGGCGTCGTCGTCGTTGCCTTCGGCGAGGGCCGTGTTACCGGCCCGGACGGTCTCGTGCAATGCCGCCAGGGCGCGCGGAACGTTCAGGTCGTCGTCCATCGCCTCCGAGAACGTTCGCAAGGTCTCCGGAGAGGTGCCGTGGTGGCCGGCAGCCGGGCCGGAGCCCGTACCGAACCGGGCAGTCGCCTTGGCGATAAAACCATCAATACGTTCGACGGCGGCCGCGGCCTCCTGGAGGGAGGTGGGGCGGTAGTCCAGCACGGAGCGGTAGTGGGCCTGTCCCAGGTAGTAGCGGACCACGCGGGGGGACGCCAGTTCCAGCATCTCGGCAGGACTGATGGTGTTGCCGATGGACTTGGACATTTTTTCACCCTCATAGGTGACCATGCCGTTGTGCATCCAGAAGTTGGCGAACGGGTGGCCGGCCGCCTGGGATTGGGCAAGTTCGTTTTCGTGGTGCGGGAAGCGGAGGTCCAGGCCGCCGCCGTGGATGTCGAATTCGCTGCCGAGATACTTGGTGACCATGGCGGAGCACTCCAGGTGCCAGCCCGGGCGGCCCGCACCCCAGGGGGAAGCCCAACTCGCCGTCGTCGGCTCTCCTTCTTTGGACCCTTTCCACAAGGCGAAGTCGCGCGGGTCCTTCTTCCTGTTGCTGAATTGGGGTTCGACGTCCGGGGCTGCCTGCATGTCATCGATGTTCTGCCGGGTCAGTGCGCCGTACTTGCTCCATGAGCGGACATCAAAGTAGACGTCACCCGAGCCGTCCGGGGCGGGATAGGCGTGCCCGCGGTCGATCAGCTGCTGGATGAGGGCGTGCATCTCCGGGATATGGCCGGTGGCGCGGGGCTCGTATGTTGGCCGGGAAACGCCAAGTGTGTCGTAGGCCTTGAGGAATTCCTGCTCGTAGCGGTAGGCGAGGGCCCACCACTGTTCCTCCGGCACCTCGCCAGGTTCCGGCGTGAAGCCCGGCGCGAAGGACGCCTCGGACTTGGCCAGGATCTTGTCGTCAATGTCCGTGACGTTCCGCACCACGGTGACCCGGAACCCGCGGTAGGCCAGCCAGCGGGTGAGCTGGTCAAACGCAATGGCGGAGCGGATGTGGCCGACGTGGGGCATGCCCTGCACGGTGGCCCCGCAGTAGTAGAGGCTGGCCTTGCCCTCGAGGATGGGGACGAAGTTCCGGACTTCGGCGGAGGCAGTGTCATAGAAGCGCAGGGTCACCGCTCCAGATTAGCTGATGGGAAGGTGCGGCCTCGGGTAGACAAGTGCAGTGGCCACCGCGGAGATGCCTTCACCGCGGCCGGTAAACCCGAGGTGGTCGCTGGTGGTGGCGGTGACGCTGACGGGCGCGTCCGCGGCGTCACTGAGGACCTGCTGCGATTCCTCCCGCCGCGGGGCGAACTTGGGCCGGTTGGCAACGAACTGGACAGCCACGTTGCCGATCTCAAACCCGGCGGCCCGGACAATCCGAGCGGCCTCGGCCAGCAGCGCGACGCCGGAAGCGCCGGCGAACTCGGGCCGGTCCGTACCGAAGTGCGTGCCCAGGTCGCCTACCCCGGCGGCGGAAAACAGTGCGTCGGCTGCCGCGTGGGCCACTGGATCTCCATCGGAGTGCCCGGCCAGGCCGCGTTCACCCGGCCACAGGATCCCGCCCAGCCACAGCGGGCGGGGCTGGTCCTCGGCGGCATAGGCGTGCACGTCCAGCCCGATCCCGGTTCGGGGGATGATCATGTCCGCAGGTTCCATTCCTAGCCTTCCACCCAGCGGGCGCCCAGCGGGCCTTCGAGGAGCCCCTCAGCCAGGATCAGGTCCAACGGCGTGGTGATCTTCAGGGACTGGGTAGACCCCCGGACCACGTGGACGGGGATACCGAGCATTTCCACCAGCATTGCGTCATCGGTGACGGCGTCGGACTCTTTCCGATCCAGTCTCCTTGCAGCTTCATGGGCCTTCAGCAGGGTGCCAAGGTGGAAACCCTGCGGCGTCTGCACCGCACGGAGTTCTTCGCGCGGCGCAGTCCCGGTGACAACCTCCGGGGCCAGTTCGCTGTCCGTGCCGGTGGTGGCGGCCACCGTCTTGACGGTGTCCACTACCGCTACGGCAGGGATGACCGCCGCGGCCCCTGCGGCCAAGGCGTCCGCGACACGGTGGAAGACCGACTCGGGAGTCAGTGCGCGCGCGGCGTCGTGCACCAGCACCGCCTCTATGCCGTCCATCAGGGCCGCCAGGCCGGCCCGGACGGAATCCGCGCGGGTGCTGCCGCCGTCGACGATGGAAAGAAGCGGGCCGCCGTCGGCCAGTTCCTGCCGGAAGTCCTCGCACAGGCTGCGGAGGGCGTCGTCTCCGGGGGGCAACGCAATGCACACCTGGCTGCCGGCGCCGGACGCAACGATGCCTCGCAGGGCATGCATCAGGATCGGTTCGCCGCCCAAAGGGACCGCTGCCTTGGGCATGCCGTAACCCAGTCTCTGCCCCGAACCTGCTGCCACCAGGATCACCGCGGTGACCAGGCGGGTGGGTGTTTCGCTCATGCGGACTAGCCTACGTGCCTGCAGGGCGACGGCGCCTGAAGACCCCTGTTCCCAAGGACCTCTTTTGGGCGAAAATTTGGGCAAAAAGAAGCCCCGGCGGCACTTAGGTGCCACCGGGGTTCAATTCTTAGGAAGCCAGGACCTCGTCGAGAACGCTTGCAGCCTTCTCTTCGTCGGTCTTTTCAGCCAGCGCCAGTTCTGAAATCAGAATCTGCCGGGCCTTGGCCAGCATTCGCTTCTCGCCTGCGGAAAGGCCCCGGTCGTGATCCCGGCGCCACAGGTCGCGGACGACCTCTGCAACCTTGATGACGTCACCGGAAGCAAGCTTCTCCAGATTTGCCTTGTACCTACGCGACCAGTTGGTGGGCTCTTCGGTGAACTCGGCACGAAGCACATCAAACACGTGCTCCAGGCCTTCCTTGCCCACTACGTCCCGAACCCCAACAAGGTCAACGTTCTCTGCTGGAACTTCAATGGTCAGATCACCCTGAGCCACCTTGAGCTTGAGATACATTTTCTCTTCGCCCTTGATGGTGCGCATCTTGATTTCTTCAATCTTCGCAGCACCGTGGTGAGGGTAAACTACTGTCTCGCCGACCTCAAATACCATGTGGACATTTCCCCTTTCCCGCTGACCAGTTTATCACGATTCAGGCATATGACCGGCCCGGAAGAGGGCGTCGAACCGCAGAAATACGCGGAAAACGGGCCAAATCGGGCCCCTTCAACCCCTTGACGAACGCGGATAATAGTGCATGTGCCCGGTCCTGGGGAAGGCCGATGTGACAGCGCCGAATCCTCGTTTGGCCTGCTTTGCGGATAGGCTATGCGTGATTAATGTTTCAAGACTCTTTGAGGAGTACGCGACGTGCGTTTCACTGCGACGACCCGGGCCCAGCGCGGCAAACTGGCACTGACGGCAGCCGCCCTTGGCGTGGGCCTGCTGACCGCCGGCTGCGGTTACATCACGCCCCAGCAGACCAGCGAACAGTACGCTGCATCGGACGGCATCGTCACCGACCTCGGCCCGATCCAGCTGCGGAATATCCTGATCATTTCGTCCGGCGAGGACCAGCCCGGCCGCCTGATCGGCGCCGTCTACAACTCCTCTTCCCGTGACGTGACCCTGACGGTCAACGGCGCAAAGGGCTCCCAAACCGAGGTTCCGGTCAAGGCGAACTCCTACACGCTGCTCAACGACAGCTCTGACGAGGCCATCCTCAGCACCACCGGAGGAATCCCGGGCTCCCTCGTGGATGTCAAGATTTCCGAAGACGGAACCAACACCAGCAACACGGTGAAGGTCCCCGTCCTGGACGCCACGCTCCCTGAGTACAAGGAGTACCTGCCAGCCGGCAGCACCCCGTCGCCGAGCACATCGGCGCCGTCGCCGTCGGCTTCGGAAAGCGCAGGCGGGACCGGCCACTAAGGCTGGGGGCTGCGCCCGCTGTTGACACAGGAAAAGGAGGGGCCGGGCGGCCCCTCCTTTTTTATGTCCTCCTGCCGTGTCTCAGACAGGCTGCCTTTCTAGGGCTCGAACTTGTAGCCAAGCCCCCGGACGGTGACCAGGAACCGCGGCGCCGAGGGGTCCGGCTCGATCTTTCCGCGAAGCCGCTTCACGTGGACATCGAGGGTCTTGGTGTCTCCCACATAGTCTGAACCCCAGACCCGATCTATGAGCTGGCCGCGGGTCAGCACCCGGCCCGAATTACGCAGGAGCATCTCGAGGAGCTCGAACTCCTTCAGCGGCAGCAGCACCTGCTCGCCGCCCACGCTGACCACGTGCCGTTCAATGTCCATCCGGACCGGCCCGGCCTGGACGGTGGAGGAAATGAGTTCCTCCGGTTCGCCCTGGCGCCGCAGCACTGCCCTGACCCTGGCCACCAGCTCGCGGGAGGAGTAGGGCTTGGTGACGTAGTCGTCAGCGCCGAGTTCCAGCCCCACCACCTTGTCGATCTCCGCGTCCTTGGCCGTCAGCATGATCACCGGGACGCTGGAACGCTGGCGGAGCTGGCGGCACACCTCCGTGCCGGAGAGTCCGGGCAGTTGCAGGTCCAGCAGCACCAGGTCCGCCCCGTTCCGGTCGAACTCGGTGATGGCGTCCAGGCCGTTGTCCACGACCTCCACCTCAAAGCCTTCCTTGCCCAGCAAATAGGACAAGGGATCGCTGAACGATTCCTCATCTTCAACAATCAAGATCCTGCTCAAGCGTTTGCTCCTCGTTCGGTGGCGCCTGCGGCGCCGGGTACTTGGGTAACAGCTGGCTTTTCGGACCCTGCCATCCCCGCCCGTGCGGTACCGGCAGCGGGGGTGGCGGCAGGAGGTGTCTCTTCCCCGCCTTCCTGGCCTTCCATTTCGGGAAGCCGGAGGGTGAACGTGGAGCCCTGGCCTGGCTGCGACCAGAGGGTCACTTCCCCGCCGTGGTTGGACGCGACGTGCTTGACGATGCTCAGTCCCAGGCCTGTCCCGCCGGTGTGGCGGGAGCGGGCCGAATCCACCCGGTAGAAGCGTTCAAAGACGCGTTCCTGGTCCTCGGGGCTGAGTCCCTCGCCCTGGTCCGTCACCGAGATGGACACCAGCCCTTCCCTGCTGCGGACGCCGATCCCCACCCGGGTGTTCTCCGGCGAGTACCTGATGGCGTTGTCGATCAGGTTCCGCAGCGCGGTCACCAGCAGGTCCTGGTCCCCGAAGACCTTCGCTTCGGTCCGGCCGCCCACCACAATGCGGATGTTCTTGCTCTCCGCGGGCAGCTGGGACCGGTCCACCGCCTCGGCGATCACGGCGTTGACGTCAACCGGGCGGCCCTGCTGGGTGACGCTTGCGCCCTGCAGCCGGGAGAGCTCGATGATGTCCTGCACCAATGCGGCGAGCCGGCCGGATTCCTTGTGCATGCGCTTGGCGAAACGCCGGACGGCCAGTTCGTCGTCAGCCGAGGACTCCAAGGCTTCGGCCAGCAGGGAAATGGCACCGACGGGGGTCTTCAGTTCGTGGGAAACGTTAGCCACGAAGTCATTCCGGATCTCTTCCGTCCGGGTGATCTCGGTGCGGTCGTCCGCGAGCAGCAGGATGTATTCCTCACCGAGCATTGCCGCGCGGACCTGGACGATGATGGTTCCCTGGCCGAGCGGGCCTCGGGGAAGTTCCAGCTGCCGCTCCAGGATGACACCGTCGCGGCGGACCCCGGCGGTCATGTCCAGCAGTTCCTTGTGGACCACTGTGTGGCCGCGGACCAGGCCGTAGGCGTACGCTGCCGGGTTGGCACGGACCACACCGTCCACCGCGTCCACCACCACAAAGGCGCGTCCGACGACGGCAAGCACCTCTGCGGCGCCCGCCGGCAGCGCGAGCTCCCCGGCGTCCACGTCCAGCAGTTGCCGCTGTTTCTCGCTGACCCGGAACGCGAGCACGCCGAACGTACCGAGCGCCAGGCCGATAAGGCCGGCCACCAGGCCGATAAGCATAGGATCCACAGCTCCACCTTATGCTGTAGGGGAAGGCTAATCGGCGCGTCCCGGCCCCTCGGCAGGACGGTTCAACTAACGTTCACCTGCAAGGGCTTAACCGTTTACCGAACTTTGGCAGTGTAGGCAGTTGGAGTGCCGAACGGCGACGCGATTTCTGCTGCCCGGACCGGGCAGCCAGGAGTTATAAGGAAAGGACGCCTACGTGCGTAAGGTTTTTCAGGAAGAGCTGACCCAGGTCGGTGAACAGCTGGTGGAGATCTCCCGGCTGGTCAGCGAGGCCATTGACAAAGCCACCACCTCCTTCGAAGTGGCGGACGTAGACCTTGCGCAGGACGTCATAGCCGCGGATGCCCGCATCGACTTCCTGCAGAACAGCCTGGACGAGCGGGCAATCGACATCCTCGCCCTGCAGGGCCCCGTAGCCAGCGACCTCCGGATGATCGTGGGCTCGCTGCGGATGAGCGCATCCCTCGAGCGCATGGGAGACCTTGCCCGGCACATCGCCCAACTGGCCCGCCTGCGCTTCCCCTCCACCGTCATCCCCGAATCCATGACCGGCACGTTCAAGCGCATGGCCGAGCTGGACAAGGAAATTGCGGACAAGCTGACGGTCCTGCTGGAAACCCGCGACCTTGAAGTGGCCCGGGACATCCTGAAGGCGAACACCGCCATCAACGATCTCCACCTCAGCGTGTTCAAGGCCATCGCAGCGCCCGAATGGTCCGAGTCGCCGGCAACCACGGTGGACGTCGCACTCGCGAGCCGGTACTTTGAACGCTTCGCGGACCACGGTGTCTCGGTGGCGCAGAAGGTCACCTACCTCGTGACGGGTGCCTGGCAGCCTAACGGCATCGAACACAGCTGACCCTGCAGAACATACGACGGCGGGCTGGTCACCGAAAAGTGACCAGCCCGCCGTCGTATGTTCAATGACTTATTTTTTGCCTTGGTTGGCGACCGCGAGGATGGCCTGTTCCGCGGCTTCCGGGTCAAGGTAGGTGCCGCCCGGCTTGATCGGCTGGAAGTCCTCGTCAAGGTCATAGACCAGCGGGATGCCGGTGGGGATGTTCAGGCCGGCGATGGCTTCGTCGCTGATGCCGTCCAGGTGCTTGACCAGTGCACGCAAGGAGTTGCCGTGCGCGGTGACCAGGACGGTCTTGCCCGCCTTGAGGTCTTCCTTGATGTCCGATTCCCAGTACGGCAGGAGGCGGACCAGGACGTCCTTCAGGCACTCGGTGCGGGGAAGGGCGTCGCCGAGGTCTGCGTAGCGGGGGTCGTGCGCCTGGGAGAACTCGGAGTCGTCGTCCAGGGGCGGCGGCGGGGTGTCGTAGGAGCGGCGCCATTCCATGAACTGTTCCTCGCCGTACTCGGCGAGGGTCTGTGCCTTGTCCTTGCCCTGCAGCGCACCGTAGTGGCGTTCGTTGAGCCGCCAGTCGCGCTTGACCGGGATCCAGCCGCGGTCCGCCTTGTCCAGGGCGATGTTCGCCGTGTTGATGGCCCGCTTCAGGAGGGAGGTGTAGAGGATGTCCGGGAGAACATTGTTCTCAACCAGCAACTCCCCTCCGCGTGCTGCTTCCGCGCGGCCCTGGTCGTTGAGGTCAACGTCCACCCAGCCGGTGAAGAGGTTTTTGGCGTTCCATTCGCTGTGGCCGTGGCGCAGCAGAATCAGCTTGTAAGTCATGATTTTCATCCTAGCCGAGCGCCGCGGCCGTCCGCCCAGCGTTACAAGCGAAGGCCGGTTAGGCGTCACCTGTTGGTGCAGGGATAAGGTTGGGCGGTGGTGCAAAAGGCTGAACGGGTAACCGCCCCGCAGATCCCGGGCAGGAATACCGGCAGGCCGGGCAGGCCGGGCAGGCCGGTTGGCAACATTACCCGCGGCACCACCAACCCCAACCGGATGCGCCGGGTGGACCGCTGGCTGACGGGACCTCAGGCCTGGCGGCTCCGGAACGCGGCGGACCCCCTGGTGGTGGACCTGGGCTACGGCGCTACGCCGGCCACCGCCGTCGAGCTTTATGAACGGCTTTCTGCCGTCCGCGGGGACGTGCAGGTCTTTGGAATCGAAATCGAACCGGAACGCGTGGGCGCAGCCGTTCCTTTGGAGCGGCCCGGACTCAGCTTCCGCGTGGGCGGCTTCGAACTGCCGGTGCCTGGCCGGCCCGTCCTGGTGCGCGCGTTCAACGTCCTGCGGCAGTACGAGGAAGCGGACGTGGCCGGAATCTGGCGGCTGGTGCAGGACCGGCTGGCTCCCGGCGGCCTGTTAATCGACGGCACCTGCGACGAAATCGGGCGGCGGGTCACCTGGGTGGCGCTGGACGCGGACCGGCCGCTGTTCCTGAGCATCTCGGTTAGGTTCGGCAGCTTCCTCCTTCCCTCCGACGTTGCCGAAAGGTTGCCCAAGGCGCTCATCCACCGCAACGTTCCGGGCCAACCGGTGCACGCCCTCATGCAGGCCATGGACCGGGCCTGGCTGGAGTGCGCGCCGCTGGCGTCTTTCGGAAACAGGCAGCGCTGGCAGGGTATGTGCCGGAGCCTGCGGGACGCTGGCTGGCCGGTCCATGACGGGCCTTCGCGGTGGCGGCTCGGGGAGCTCACCGTGGACTGGGAGGCGGTGGCACCCCTGGCCGGCGGGGGCGCCGGCTAAGTCACCAGGGGCCGTAGGGCCCCGTGTTGCGGCTTCCGCCGCGGCCGGCATCCTTCACGGCCGGCCGCACGTCAGCCAGGTAAACGGAGGCAGCGACGACGGCGGCGAGTCCGAACAGCCCGAAGGTTCCGAAGAATGCGCCGCCACCGCCGGTGTACAGCGAGAGGGCGCCGACCAGGGCCGCGCCGCCGGTCAGGGCCAGCCAGAAAGTCTTGGTCCGCTTGCCCGTGGCCTCGAACGCGTTTGCACGGTGCCGGGCACAGTCCGCCACCGCCCAGAGCTCCAGGCCCAGCGCAACCAGGGCAAGGATAAAGAACAGGGCCTTCTCAACGGGCTGGATGATAACGAGTTCAACGTCCACAAGCCCAAGCCTAGCCGTCCAGCGATTCCAGCGCCTGCTTCACGTCGGCCCAGAGGTCCTCCACGTTCTCGATTCCCACACTGAGCCGGACCAGGTTCTCCGGGACGCTGTCCGGCTCAGCCGTGTGCCGCCGTCGGCGTTCAATGAGCGACTCCACCCCGCCCAGTGAGGTGGCGGGCAGCCACAGCTGGACTGCGCCCACCAGCTTGTCGGCGGCATCCGCGCCGCTCATTCCCCCGGCCGGGCTGACCTGGATGCAGACAATGGACCCAAAGCCCTTCATCTGCGCCTTGGCGCGTTCATGGCCAGGATCCGCGGCCAGGCCCGGGAACCGGATGGACTCGACAGCAGGGTGGTTGCCAAGGCGCTCTGCCAGGACCATTGCCGAAGCCTGTGACCGTTCAATCCGCAGCGCCAGCGTCCTCAGCCCGCGTAGGGCCAGCCACGCTTCGAACGGCCCCGCAATGGCGCCGTGGACAATCCGGTGATGGAGCAGCGCGGAGCGGATGTCCGGGTTGGAGGTGACCAGGGCGCCAAGGACGACGTCGGAATGGCCAGCAAGGTACTTGGTCACCGAGTGCAGGACGACGTCGGATCCCAGCAGCAGGGGCTGCTGCACCAGGGGCGTGGAGAAAGTATTGTCCGTGACGACGATGGCCCCGACTGCGTGGGCGGCGTCGGTGAGGGCGGCGACATCCGCAATGCCGAGCATCGGGTTGGTAGGGCTTTCGAGCCACAGCATCGCAGCCGGCCGTGCTTCCGGCCCCGCAGCCTGGCTGTTGGGGGCGAGGGCCTCCCGGACGGCGCCGGTGTCCGCAATGTCCACGGTCCGGAGCTCGATGAAGCCCTTTTGCGCGAGTTCAGCGGCCATGACCAGCGAGCCAGAGTAGCTGTGCGTGGGCATGACCAGAACCCCCCCGGCGGGGATCAGGGAGAGGGCCGAGCTGACGGCCGCCAGCCCTGACGCATAGAGAAGGCCCGGCAGTTCGGAGCCCTCCAGCTGGCCAAGGGCCTCTTCGAAGGGGTCCCAAGTGGGGTTGGAATACCGGCCGTAGCCGCGGTCGCCGTCGCCCAGCGCACCCGTACCGAAGTAGGTGGAGGAAAGGACGATCGGCGGGTTGACCGGCTGGTCCCGTTCCCGTGGGGGCCGTCCGGCCGCAACCACCACCGTCTCGGCTGACAGGGCCGCCGCCTGCTGTTCGGAAAGACTCATGGTGAAAGCGTACTGTCCGCCGGTGACGGCCCCGAAAGCTGTTACCCGCCGGTGTGGATCCCCCGCCTGAATCCACAGCTGAATCGGGAATTGTCAGCGTGGGTCGGTAGGCTTGGGTGGTGAGCAAACAGAGGGCCGGCCTTTTCATCGCGTTCGAGGGCGGCGACGGGGCGGGCAAGTCCACGCAGGCCGCGCGCCTTGCCGAAACCCTCGAAGCACGTGGCCTGGCCGTCCTGCGCACCCGCGAGCCGGGCGGGACCCCCATTGGCGAGAAACTGCGCTCCCTTGTACTGGACCACGGGCACGGTGACATTGATGCTCATACGGAGGCCCTGATTTTTGCCGCTTCCCGTGCAGCACATGCAAGCCAGGTGATCCGGCCGGCGCTTGAACGCGGCGAAATCGTCCTGACGGACCGGTACATCGATTCGTCGGTGGCCTACCAGGGAGCAGGACGAGCCTTGGGTGAGGACGCGGTGCGGTCCCTTAACGAGTGG
Source organism: Arthrobacter sp. BB-1 (assembly GCF_006151685.1). Taxonomy (NCBI): domain Bacteria; kingdom Bacillati; phylum Actinomycetota; class Actinomycetes; order Micrococcales; family Micrococcaceae; genus Arthrobacter; species Arthrobacter sp. BB-1. Next base: position 58,199 of record NZ_VDEV01000007.1, on the reverse strand, counting down.
GCCACTTCCGGCCTCCAGCCACACCTCACCGTCCTGCTGGACGTTGACCCGGCGGTGGGCCGCCGCCGCCGGACTGCCGGCGATGCCGCGGAGGACCGCCTGGAGTCTGAAGCCGACGAATTCCACATCCGGATCCGTGAGGCCTTCCTGGAACTGGCGCGCCGGCGCCCGGAGTCCTACCTCGTGCTGCCCGCCCATGATTCCGTCAGCGAGCTGTCCTCCCGGATCCTCGAACGGGTGGATACCCTTCTCGCGGTGCAGGACGAAGCGCCCGCAGGTGTCTCCCACGGCCGGGCCACGGCGGTCGGGGGCGGCTCGTGACGGTGTGGGACGACCTCCAGGGCCAGCCCGCCGTCGTCGAACAGTTGCGGCAGGCCTCAAGCGGCGAAGGGCTGACGCACGCATGGCTTTTCACCGGCCCGCCGGGTTCCGGGCGGTCCAACGCGGCCAAGGCGTTTGCCGCCGCACTGAACTGCGACCAGGAGGACGTCAGCCAGCGCGGCTGCGGAAGCTGCGCCGCCTGCCTGACCATCCTCGGCGAAACCCATTCGGACGTCACGTTTGTCCGCACCGAGAAGGTCACCATCACCATCGACGAAGCCCGTGAACTGGTGGCTACCGCCGGCAACCGGCCCTCGGCAGGCCGCTGGCGGATCATCGTGGTGGAGGACGCCGACCGCATGGCCGAGCGCACCACCAACGTCCTGCTCAAGGCCATCGAGGAACCCACCCCCCGGACGGTGTGGATGCTGTGCGCACCGTCCCCGGCCGACGTCCTGGTGACCATCCGCTCGCGCTGCCGCAGCGTGGCGTTGCGGCTGCCGCCGGCCGCGGACGTTGCCGCCCTGCTGGTGAAGCGCGACGGCGTGGACCCGGCCCTCGCGGAGCGCGCGGCGCGGGCAGCGCAAAGCCACGTGGGCATCGCCCGCCGCCTTGCCCGTGATCCCGCGGCCCGGGAACGCCGGCTGGAAACCGTGCGGTTTCCGCTCGGCCTGCGCGGCGTCACGGCCGCGGTGATGATGGCGGACAAACTCGTCAAGATCGCCACCGCAGAAGCCAACAGCTCCAACGAAGAACGGGACGCTGCGGAGAAGGCAGCCTTGCTGGCTACCCTGGGCGCACCTGAGTCCGGGACGCTCCCGCCTGCCATGCGCAGCCAGGTGAAGCAGCTGGAGGAAGACCAGAAGCGCCGGGCCAAGCGGTCCATCACGGATTCCCTGGACCGGACGCTGACGGATCTCCTCTCTTTCTACCGGGATGTGCTGATCATCCAGCTGGGGAATGCTGTTGAGCTGGTAAACGTTGAGCTGAGGAGCGAACTGGAGGAATTCGCCCGCCGCTCCACGCCGGAATCCACGCTTGCCCGGATGGATGCCATCAACAAAGCCCGCGAACGCATCACCACCACCAACGTTGCACCGCTGTTGACCATTGAGTCCATGGCAGCCAGCCTGATCTAGTCCTTCAAGGAGACCGATGACTGCCCGCCCCCTGCCCGCACGGCCGCGATCCGTGGCGATAGGCGTCCGCGCCCTTGGTGCCATGGTCCTGGCCATGGTCCTGGCGTCCTGCAGCCTCCTCAACGGCGGCGAACGCAGCCAGGAGGCTGCCACGGCCAAGGCCGACCCGTCGATCGTGGCCTCTGCGCCTGCCGGGCTGGAGAAGTTCTACTCACAGGAAGTCGTCTGGGAGCCGTGCGAGGGCGAGTTCCAGTGCGCCAAGGTGGCAGTGCCCATGGACTACGGCAACCCCGACGGCGGGACGATCCAGCTGGCCGCGCTGAGGGCTTCGAGCACGGGGAAGAAGACGGGCAGCCTGCTGGTCAATCCGGGCGGTCCCGGCGCTTCCGGCTATGACTTCGTCAAGGACGCCGCCGGCACCCATTTCTCCCAGCCTGTTCGCGATTCGTTCGACCTCGTGGGCTTCGATCCCCGCGGCGTGAAGCGCTCCGCCCCCGTGACCTGCATGACGGACGCGGAACGGGACGCGGCCAGGGCGAAGGTCTACGCCATGGAAACGGATCCCGGCCTGGCTGCCGCCCTGGCGGACAACAAAGCGATCGCCGCGCAGTGCGGTGAGCAGACCGGCTCGTTGCTGGGGCACATCGACACCGTCAGCTCCGCGAAGGACCTGGACATCCTCCGTGCCGTGGTCAACGATGCAAAGCTAAACTACCTCGGGTACTCCTACGGCACCTTCCTGGGGTCCACCTACGCTTCCCTCTTCCCTGAGAATGTGGGCCGGATGGTCCTCGACGGTGCCCTGGACCCCTCCATCAGCTATGAGGAGCTGACCAGCGGACAAGCCCGCGCCTTCGAGAAGGCAATCCGGGCATACGTAGCCAGCTGCCAGGCCCAGGACGGATGCCCGCTGACCGGGGACGTGGATACGGGCGTCCAGCAGATCCGCGACCTGATCGCCGCCGTCCAGCAGACTCCCCGCACGGCCAAGGACGGGCGTGTAGTCAATGCCACCATCTTCGTGAGCGGCCTCATCACGCCGCTGTACAACGACCAGAGCTGGCCCGCCCTGACACAGGCTCTGGAAGCGGCAATGACGGGAGACGTGAGCCTCATGCTGCGGCTCGCGGACCTCGGCGCGGACCGGTCCTCCGACGGGACGTACACATCCAATTCCACTTTTGCGTTCAACGCCATCAACTGCCTTGACTACCCCATGGTGTCCGATACCGCCGGGATGCGTGCGGAACAGCAGCGCCTGACGCAGGACTCCCCCACCTTCGGGTATTTCTTTGCCTACGGCGGCACCAACTGCGTCGACTGGCCGTATCCGAACGTGCGCACGCCCGCCCCCGTGGAATACGACGGCGCATCCACCATCGTGGTAATCGGCACCACCGGGGACCCCGCCACGCCGGTGGAGTGGGCGTCATCGTTGCGCAAGCAACTGGGCAACGCTGCACTTATGACCTGGAAAGGCGAAGGCCACACCGCATACGGCCGGTCCAACGGCTGCATCGAGGATGCGGTTGACGCCTACCTCGTCCGCGGGCAGGTTCCCGCGGACAACACGGTGTGCTGAAGGCCTAAGGCTGTACCCGGCCGCCCATTTTGACCCGGGCGCTGGGACTCTATTACAGTTGACTCTTGCATGAGGCGCCCGGTTCCGCCGGAGATTCATGCGGTGCTTCCTTAGCTCAGTCGGTAGAGCGTTTCACTCGTAATGAAAAGGTCATCAGTTCGATTCTGATAGGAAGCTCGGGATAAACCCCCTAGAAATCAAGGTTTCTAGGGGGTTTTTCGCTGGTTTAAGAGCCAATCTGGATTGCCGGGCAGTCCGCGGTTTCCGTCACCCCCTGCGCCAAGGGCCGCTTTCCCGCCTTAATCGGTGCTGGCGCCCCCGGGGCTCTTTACAGCCGGCAGGCCTGCCCCGCATTCTGGTGTGAAGGCCCAAGCAGCGGGGCCCCGGACAGGAGACCGGCATGGTTGATTCCACAGGCTTCCTCGGGCGCGCATTCCATCGAAACACCACCGCAGCCCCGCCCCTGGCCGATTTACTGCCGGCGCCAGGCCGGGAGTTGCGAACGCGGTTTGAACCCCGCTTTGCGGAGCTTGTGGGTGCTGTCGTGGCGACGCTCCGCGTCGCCGGAAAGACGCCCGTACCGGTCAGCGATCCCCATGGGCGGCAATGGGCCCCCGCCTACATTCTGGGCAGGCTGGAGCACGAGCAAGACCTAACGGATGCTGCTTCCAGCCTGGCAGTCGCGGAAGTGGTGGTGGACGGTTCGGGCCGCATGGTCCGCAACCATCCGGTGCAAGTGATCCGCGGTGCACATAAGCTCCTGCCCGTCAGCTGCCCGAGCCTGGCCGACCGCTACGAACAGTTCATCCTCGCCGTACGGATGGGCGAGGAACCGCGGGGCGATGCCATGGTCCTGACACGGCACGGGGACCTGATGATCACAGGCCCCGGCCTGGCACCCATTGCCGTGGCCGACTACCTGAACGGCCTCTGCCGTTCCGCCGTCGGGCGCGCTGTGGCCTTTTAGTCCGCCAGGTCGAAGTCGAGATCCAGGTCTTCCATCGCCGCCAGCTCCCGCCAGGTTGATCCGACCGTAGCTGCTCCGAGCGTCGCTGCGATCGGCATGCGGTCAGCGGCAATCAGCTGGCGCAGGTCCAGGCCGGTCAGCTCTGCGATGTCCCGGATGGGTGCCTGGAAGGTGCGGAACGGGCCGAGGGGCGGGGGGTCGTCAAGGGCGCCGGGCCGCGGCACGTCCGGCATTTCCGCCAGCTGCGGAGTCTGGTCCACCACGTAGCCGGCGGCGGCCAGTTCGCCCTCATGGATAAAGGCCGCGACCTTGAAGAACCGCAGCGGGATGTCCACCCCGCGGTAAACAGGATCGACGTCGCTGAAGATCGGACCGGTGAAGACCACGATCCGCCGTCGGTGCCCTGCGGCATGGTCCAGCAGGTAGGACTCCATCCCGAGCCACAGTTCCAGGCCCTGGTTGAACTTCGCCGCCTGGGGAGCCGCATTGGTGTAGTGGAAAGTGTCCCCGTTTGCCTGCGCCGCCTCGGCACGGGTGTCTCCCCACACAGCTGAGGCACGGCGGACCAGGTGCCCTCTATCGATGTCGTTCCTGGCGTAGACCCGCTCCCCCGTCTGCTGGTCTTCGCGCAGGCGGGGGTCCAGCCGCCAGTTGATCCCGTCCCGGTCCAGGTCCATCAGTTTCCCGCCATCGATTCCAAGCCCGGTCACGGCAGCGAGGCGTTTGTCCAGGCGCATCAGCACGGAGAAGTGGGTGTAGGGCAGCAGGACGGTGTCGGCGCCGGGCAGGCCGGGCAGGGGCACCCGGCGGTCCAGGAAGTCCTCGTCAAGGCCTTTCCTATTGGCAAGGTCCACGGTGGTTGCGGCAGCGGCAGTCAGCAGTTCGTCCATGGGGCGGACCCTACCAGTGACCGGTGACAGGCAGCTGAATCCGGGGTATCGCCGGCTCCGGCCATTGGCTTCACCCTCTCGACACCTGCCGTTGTCTGCCATGCCATCCCGGGCGCCTAGGTTTGATCGGGCGCCCAGCCCCCGGGCACCCCCATCACGCACCTGGAGCAGACATGAAGATGAACCGAGTCCTGGCCATTGCGGCAGTCGCCGCGGCCGCCCTGACAGCCGGAACCTCCGCTGTTGCCACCAACGGGCAGACCCCCAAGGGCCTCACGGCAGAAGCGGAGGCCTTCACCAAGGTAGACCGCAACACCCAGTGGGACCAGGTCCAGAAGCTCAAGCTGGACTTCCCGACCTTCCACCCGCAGGGCATGTCGCTGGTGGGCGACAAGATCTTCCTGAGCAGCGTCGAGATCCTCGAACCGACAGTGCGCTACCCCTCGCCCGTCGACGGCTACGACCGCACACCCGGCAAGGGCCGCGGCCACGTCTTCGTCCTCGACCGGCAGGGAAAGCTGCTGAAAGACATCGTCCTGGGCGAGGACACTGTCTACCACCCGGGAGGCACGGACTTCGACGGTGAGAACGTCTGGGTTCCGGTCGCGGAATACCGGCCCAACAGCAGCTCAATCGTCTACACAATCGATCCTGACACCTACGAGGTCACGGAGCAGTTCCGCCAGGCGGACCACGTGGGCGGGGTCGTCGCCGACCGCAAGACCAACCGAATCAGCGGCGTCAGCTGGGGTTCACGCAAGCTGTTCACCTGGAACAGCCAAGGTGCGCTCCTGGGAACCCAGGCAAACCCCAGCCACTTCATCGACTACCAGGACTGCGAGTATGCCGACGCCGGGCACCAGCTCTGCTCCGGTGTCACCGGCCTCAAGACTGCCGACGGGAAACCGTTCGAGCTCGGCGGCCTCGCCCTGACCGACCTCTCCGACCGAAAGATTGTCCACGAGGTTCCGTTCCAGAAGTTCTCCACCGCCGGGCACTCGATGACCCGCAACCCTGTTGCCCTGGAGTCCGATGGCGGCGTGCTGCGCCTGTTCGCCGCCCCCGACGACGGCGAAGAAGCCGCCGGAACCGAACTCTTCGTGTTCGAGGCCCGTCCCTGAGCCGGTAGGAATCCGTCACTGCGGGAGGGGCCAGGGATTCCCGTCCCCTCCCGCAGCACACCCTGGGGAATGGATCCCGGCCGTAGTGCCGCGGCAGGGCTAGACTGGCCGGACAAGGACGGGTTGGGGGATCCAGGGCGGCACTGCCGCCGTTCCGCTGGTCGGTCGCAGCCAGCAACCCGAGGAACGACCGTGACCTTCTTCCAGGACTTTCCCATCCCGCCGTCCGGCCCAAGGCCGGCCACCCCCAGGTTCGTCCCGCCTCCGTGGGCCTCTCCACCGGCCTACGAACTGCCGGTCGTTGTCCACCTGGGCTCGTTCCTGCACCACAGCCCGGAGATGGTCATGGCAGTCAAAAGTGCCGAGGTGTTCTCCACCGGCTGCTCCTTCAGCCTGTCCTGGATCATTCGCCGCGGCGAAGAAGACGAGGATGACTGGGCCGACAAGCACGCACTGTTCTTCCAGCCGGGCATGCACCTCCGCCGCGGCACCGTACCCTTATCCGGGCTGATGTTTGGCGTCCAGTTCGCCGATGGATCCAAGGCAAGCACGGGAGCCCGCGGTCCCCACGGGTTTATGGGCAGTGACGACGAGCCGGAACCGCCAACCCTTGTCCTGAACAACGGTGGCGGCGGCGGTGGGCCCGATGAGCTGGCGGGCAGCGGCACCCTTTGGCTCTGGCCGCTTCCGCCCGCCGGCAACCTGCGCTTGGTGGCCCAATGGATCGACTTCGGCATGGAGGAGAGTTCGGTAACGCTCGACGGCGGACAGCTGCGGCAGGCCGCGGAGGGCGTGCAGCGGTTCTGGCCGGACGAGTAGCCGGAGGGGGTAGGTGCTAGGAAACCCGCACCGCTCCCGGCGTGCCGTCCGCGACCTCGAACACCGCATGCGTGTACTGCCCTGCGGTCCGGCTGCCCACTCCCGTGGCCATGCGAAGCTCCGTGCGCCAGCGCTCCGGAGTGACCCGGCAACGGACGTAGCCCCGCCTGTCGCCGTCGAAGAATTTGATGTGCGGATTGAACCCGATCATCGGCTCGTAGTACGGCCCGTAGACTGGCACGTCGCCGTTGGTGCTGATGGAGGTCCCGACGAACTCGGTGGCCACAACCGGGGAGTCCGGCCGGTCGAAGTCAAGGTGGACGTCATTGACGAACGTGGAGTGCCAGTCCCCCGTGACGAACACGGCGTTGCGCACGGCCGGCCCGGCGACCACATCCAGCAGCCTCTTGCGGGCCGCCGGAAAGCCATCCCAGGCATCGTGCCACAGCAGCTCACCGGCGGCGCCGTCATGGTCGAGGCGGGAGACCATAACGTTGTTCCCGAGGATGTTCCACCGCACGTCCGAGTCACGCAGGCCGGCGTAGAGCCACTGCTCCTGCTCCGGGCCGAGCATGCTGATGGCGGGGTCGTAGGCCGCTTCGCATGCCTGCGCTTCGCCCCAGCCGCAGGGCGGGGCGTCACGGTACTGCCGCCCATCCAGGACGTCCAGCTGCGCCAGACGGCCGTACCGCAACCGCCGGTAAAGCTGCATGTCCGTGCCCTGGGGCAGCGACCGTGCCCGCAAGGGCTGGTGCTCGTAGTACGCCATGTATGCCGCGGCCCGCACGGCGGTAAAGGCCTGGGTTTGCCCTTCCCATCCTCCGGCGTAGTCATTGCTGACCTCATGGTCGTCCCAGGTGACGATAAACGGGAACCGGGCGTGCGCCGCCTGCAGGTCGGGATCCGACTTGTAGAGGGCGTAGCGGGCCCGCCACTGCTCAAGCGTCTGCGGGGCCGGCTGGGCGGCGGCGGGCACTGGCGTGCGGCGCAGCCCGCCGTCGGCCCCGATCTCGTACTCGTAGACGTAATCGCCCAGGTGCACCACGAAGTCCAGGTCCTCTGCGGCCATGTGGCGGTAGGACGGAAAGAAGCCGTCATCCCACTTCTGGCAGGAGGCGAAGGCGAAATCCAACTGCCTCACATCGGCCCCGGGGGCTGGCAGGGTCTTGGTTCGGCCCACCGGGGACCAGTGGCTACGGAACTTGAACTCGTAGAAATACTCGGTGTCCGGTTCCAGGCCCTCCACCTCCACGTGGACCGAGTGCCCCAACTGCGCCGGGGCGTGTGCACTGCCGTCCCGGACAACATTGCGCATCCCGGCGTCGGTGGCCAGACGCCACTCCACGACGGCGTGGCCCGGGGGCACACCGCCGTCCGGCTCGAACGGTTTCGGGGCCAGGCGGGTCCACAGCACCACCCCGGACGGCGTGGGGTCCCCGGATGCAACGCCGAGCGTGAAGGGATCATCCTTGCTCCGCGCCGGCGTCGCGGCAGCGTCCGCCCTGGTGGCCGGGGCGGTGGCCAGCGCGGCAGCGGCGGAGATACCCGCTACGCCGGAGAGGAAGAGGCGGCGGTCGATCAGACGGGAGTTTCCAGGCAGGATCAGGGGCATGGTGCCAGCGTCCCCCGGAGCCCTGAACAGGAGGTCTCACGCCGGGGACTCCGAGGGAACCCGCCGGTAAACAAGCGATGAAGCGGCGCGGCAGCCGCCAGCGGAAACGAGCCGTGAACACTCCGCCACAACCTGCTGAACTCCGGCGTTTGGCTTCGCCTTCCGGCTGATCGCCTCACTAAGGTCGCAGCATGGAATCCCCACACAAACTCCCCGTCAAGGCTGCCGTCACCGCCCTGGTCCTCGGGCTTCCCGGAGCCTTCCTCACCACCGCCGGCCCTTCCACAGCCAGCCCGTCCCTCCCGTCCGGGGACGCAAAGGCCCTACCCGCCGTCGAACTTAACCTCGGCGCCCAGGACCTGCCCGAAACGCGCGACGTGACGGAACTGGCCCCGGGGCTGACCCGCACGTCGATTACCCGCGGAACGCCCAACCCTTCGCTTTTTTGGACGGCTGAAGTTGCCATTCCGGCCGATTCACCCGATCCGGACGCACCGTCGTCGGCCCTGTCCGGTGAGGCGCAAGCCCAGTCCGTTGCCAACGCACTCACCGCCGCCGGCGTGGCGGCCAGGGTGGAAAAGGTGCAGTCCCCGCAACTTGCCGATGCGGGCGGCGACTTGGGTTACCGGGTCCGTGCCGGCCAGTTCGCCACAAAGGACGACGGCGCCGCGACCGTGGCGCGGATCAAGGCGGCCGGCTACTCATCCTCCGTCCTCTACACAGGGTGGGACGGTGACGCCGGAAGCACCGACCAGTCAAGGGGCCAGTGGAAGCTGGAAGTCCTCAGCATTGATCCGAAGCAGTTCAAAGGCGAACTCTCGTCAACGTTCGGCTCCGACCTGGTGAACCGGGAAACCACCAGCCAGCTGGCGGCCACCGATGGTGCGCTCGCCGGCATCAACGGCGGCTACTTCGTCCTGGACCCCAAGGCCGGCGCCCCCGGGGACCCCGCAGGAACGGCCGTTGTCAACGGCGAGGTCCTCAGCGAACCGGTCGGTGACCGGCCCTCGCTGGTGATCGACGGCAAGAAGAACGAGTCCAGCATCCAGCGGCTGGGCTGGCGCGGCAGCGTCACCGCGGCGGGCGGCGCCCCGGAAGACAGCGTCCCGCCGGGCGGCGCCCCGGAGGACACCGGCGCCGGCAGCGCCGCCAAGGACGCGCCGCTGGCCCTGGACGGCATCAACCGGGTCCCCGGGCTCATCCGGAACTGCGGCGGCACGGGAGATGCCCCCACCGTCCTCCCGCTGCACGACTACACCTGCACGGACCCCGACGAGGTCATTGCCTTCACGGAGGACTTCGGCTCAGCCACACCGTCCGGGCCGGGGCTGGAAGTGCTGCTGGACAGCCACGGCACCGTCACTGCGGTCAGCACCTCCCGGGGCGCGGCCGTGCCCGCCGGGGGACGAACGCTGCAGGCCACGGGTGCCGACGCTGCCACGCTGGGCAGCCTGGCAACGGTGGGCGCCCGCCTCGACGTCGATGCGGACCTCGTCAGCGGGGACGGCAAACCCTTGAAGACCAACGCGTCCACGGATGTGGTCAACGGCGGCCCGGTCCTGGTGTCCGGCGGCACCGAAAATGTCACCGTGAGGCGGGACGGGATGGCGCGCAGCGGGGACAACAACAGCTTCTATTACGGCTGGGTGCACAAGCGCAATCCGCGCACCATCGCCGGCGTTGACGGCCAGGGCCGCACGCTTTTGGTCACCGCCGACGGGCGGCAGACCGCATCCCTTGGGCTGAGCATCAAGGAGGCGGCAGACGTTGCCAGGTCCCTGGGCATGGTGGACGCAATCAACCTCGACGGCGGCGGGTCCACCACCATGGCCGTGGGCGGTCAGGTGGTGAACCGCCCTTCCGACGCGTCAGGTGAACGTCCCGTAGGCGACGCGATCCTCGTGCTCCCCCGCCGCAAGGACTGAACGCCCGCCGCGGCTGCTGGATGCAGCCGCGGCACCTAAGATGGCGTCCATGGAAGACGAGGCCCTGGCAGGGATCGCGGGCGGGCTCTACGCCAAGCCGATGGAAGACTTCGTTGCAGCGCGTACCGCCGCGGCCAAGGACGCTGCCGGTTTGGACAAGGAACTCGGAGCAGCAGTGCGCGCCTTGCCGAAACCGTCAGTCGCCGCCTGGGCCGTCAACATGCTGTCCGTGCACCGGCCTGATGTCCTCGCGGAGCTGGCGGACCTTGGCGGCAGGATGCGCGAGGCACAGTCGTCCCTGGACGCCGGGGCACTCCGGGAGCTGGGGCGTGAGCGCCGCACCCTGCTCGCCGCCGCCGTCGAGACTGCCCGCTCCGTTGCCAAGGAGAACGGCCGGGGCCTCAGCGATGCCGTGGCGGGGGACGTCGAGGAGACCCTTAGGGCCCTGACGGCCGATGAGGGAGCGGCGGCCGCCGTGCGGAGCGGGCGCCTCCTGACCGCGCTGTCTGCCGACGGAATGAACACCGTTGACCTGGAAGGGGTTGTGGCCGTGCCCTCGGCGCTGCCGCCGGCTGCTCCGCCGGCCAGGCCGGCAGCCACAGCGGACAGGAAACCGCGCACGACGACGGCCGGCACCGCCCGTGCCAAGCCGGACAGGCCGCGGCTTGAGGCAGTCCGCCAGACCCCGCGGCCGGCGTCACCGCCGGCATTGGAGAAGGCCAAAGCCGCCCTGGCGGAAGCGCAGGCGGCAGAGGCTGATGCGGCCCAGACGGCCCGGGAGCTGCAGGACCAGGCGGACCAGGCACGGACCGACATTGCGGAACTCATGCAGGAAGCGGCTGAGCTCCGCGCCCGGCTCAGGGGCGTTGACGAGCGGCTGGAGCGCTCCCGGAAAATGCTGGCTGCCACCACCGCGGAGGCCAAGCAGGCGGTGCGTGCGGCGGACAAAGCCGAGCGGACGGCGATGCTCGCGCAGGAACGTGTCCTTCGGCTGGCTCAACTACAGCAAAGTGGCCACTGACGTGCTGAATCGGGTATATGACGAGACGGCGCTGAAAGGCCGGCTTTCACGCCTTGACAAGAGAGCCAAAACGGCATTCGCCGCCGCATGCGCGGAGAGTCTGGCCGCACTTCAAAACCGCTATTGGGACAGGACGGGCGGCAGCGGCGGTGCGGCGCGAACGCGAGACATCCTCGACGCTGCCTGGGACGTTGCTTCCAACGGCAATGCCGACGTCAGCTCGCTCGATTCGGAAGCCGCCGCATTGGCACCCTCGGATGACGAGGAGTGGTCGTTTGATATGGGATACGCACAGAACGCGTCTGCGGCGCTGGCGTATGCGATCAGGACATGGCTATCCGACGACGCGCAGGAAGCCGCGTGGGCCGCCCGGCAGATATACGAAGCCGCCGAATACTCGTTCAGTCAGCCTGACGTGGGCCCGGGCGATGTGCTTGTCCGCAAGGTCAGTGAGGTCTCATCCCACGCTGCGGGCGCTGCTTCATCGGCAGGCATGCAGTCTGTCTTGGCTTTTCTTGACCAAGCACTCAGGATCTGCGAAGACCTGCCACCGTCCTGGACCCAACTGCAACTGATTGCACGGTCGGCGGGTCAGTCGTGGGCCTCCTCTTTCAGGTAGGGCTGAAGGAGCCTGTTTCCTGGGGACACTGTCCGGATAAACATCAAGCAGGGAGCAGAGATGGACGCCGAATTCGACCTCTTCACCGATTACCACCAGTTCACGGTCTCGGACTCGACCGCGGACTTCTCGGATCTTTGGGCGAAATGGACGGACGAAACGGTCGAATCCATGTTCGTCCAGGGCGACCGCTATATCGCCGTGGGCACAGCGCGCGATTTCAACGCACCCGTTCTGATCCGCCTCGACTCGGAGCGGTCATTCACCGGCAGCGTGGACAGGGTCATGACGGGAATCCTGGAGGTCCCCAGCGGAGTGGTGGAGGTATCGGGACCCACGGACAACGGCATGAGCGGCGGGAAGGTGGAGGTGCCACCGGGCACCTACCGGGTGGAGGTGCAGTACTTCAACCTGGAATCGATCGATGACGACGGCATCGAAGGCGACGACCGCTATATGGTCACCCTGACCAGGGTGGAGCGTTGATCCCACAGCAACACGCGGGGCTGATTCCGAAAAATGTCAGACCCCGGTTGCAGACTGGATTCATGGAAAACCAACTGGTACAGGAATTTCACGTCACGTACTTCGACTCCGACTGCGGCCGTGCCCGGGCCGAGGTCTTTGACACTTTGGCCGACGCCGAGCGCTTCGCCAGCCGGTACTGCCGCGAGGAGGACGGCTGGGCCGTCGTGGACGCGGTGGCCGTCGAACAGGTCCGCACTGCCGCCTGAAGAGTTCCGGCTCCCTGCTGACGCCGCTTAAAGCAGGCCGCCCCGGCCTGCTGGACACAGGCCGGGGCGGTTTGCGGAGCCGGCACCCGCTTCGGGCGCCGGTCGCCGGCTAAGCGAAGTCGGAAACTGCAGGATCCGCGCCAATGCGGCCTTCACCGTTGGCGGAGCGGTCCAGCGCGTTGATGGCCTCGACGTCGCTGTCATCCAGGCTGACGTCGAGCGCTGCGAAGTTTTCACGGATCCGGGACTCCGTGACCGACTTGGGAATCACCACGTTGCCGATGGCGAGGTGCCAGGCGATGACAACCTGTGCGGGAGTTGCGTTGTGCTTGGCGGCGATGGATGCCACCGTTGCGTCCTCCAGCAGCTCGCCGCCCTGGCCCAGTGGCGACCAGGCCTGCGTCAGGATCCCCTTGGAAGCGCCAAACTCCCGCAGTTCCCGCTGGCTGAAGTACGGGTGGAGCTCGATCTGGTGGATCGCCGGAACCACGCCCGTCTCGTCGATGAGCCGCTGCAGGCCCTCCACGGTGAAGTTTGAAACACCAATGGACGTGACCCGGCCGCGCTTCTGCAGCTCGATCAGGGCCTTCCAGGTGTCCACGTACTTGTCCTGCTTGGGCTGCATCCAGTGGATCAGGTAAAGGTCCAGGGTTTCCAGCCCGAGCCTGTCCATCGAATCCTCGAAGGCAGCCAGCGTGGACTCATAACCCTGGTCTGCGTTCCAGAGCTTGGTGGTGATGAAGAGCTGTTCCGGGGACAAACCGGAACTGGCGATCGCCCGCCCCACGCCCGCCTCGTTGCCGTAGATCTTGGCGGTGTCGATGTGGCGGTAGCCCGCTTCAAACGCCTGGCGGACCACCTTTTCAGCCACGCCGTCCTCAACCTGCCACACGCCGTAGCCGAGCTGGGGGATGGTGTTTCCGTCATTGAAGGTCAATGTAGGTGAAAGTGTCATCCGTCCATCCTGCCAAACCGCGGGTACCGTCCGGGCGGTATTACCGGAAAGTAAGCCAGGCGCTTAACCGGGAATACCCAAGTGCTGCGGCCCGGAACCCTCTTCGCTCAGGTGCCGTTCGGCGTCGGCCACCTGCTGGAACACGGACTCGGCGCGACGGCGGACGGAGGCCGCTCCTACCGGGATGGGGCCCACGGCGAGCCGGAGCATGGCGGCTGCTTCGGCGGTCGTGGCCAGCGAGTTGCCGGCCTTGGACAGGGCGCGGTGAACCCCGGAAAGGGCCACGGGGATATCAAGGCCGTCGTTGGGCGAACGCCGCTGCGCTTCCATGCACACCAGCCGTACCCTTTCGAGGAGGCCCGCCAGTTCATTGGCGATCTCCAGCAATTCGGCGTACAGCTGGTCGTCCTCCACGCCTTCAAGCACCTGGTGGAAGCGGTCCAGGCCCCGCTGGAAACGGTCATGGGCCCGGCGCCACAGCCCCTGGCCCAGCTCCGCGTCGTCCTTGCGCCCCTGCCTGGCGGCGCTGAAAAATCCCAAGCGGAACCTAGAGGTATTGTCCGGGACCGTGGTCCGGGTCGTCCCGCTGGCCAGGCCGTGCCGGGCTTCCGGACCGGGCACCCGCACCGGCGCGCTGCGGCTCCCCGTTTTCCCCGATGACCACTCCCGGCGCGATCATGGTGCCGGGCGGGAGCTGGCGGAGCTGCATCTGCGCGGCCGCGTGCTCACGGGCCGCATGCTGTGCAGCAATGGCAGTCTGGATCCCGTGGAACAATCCCTCCAGCCACCCGACAAGCTGGGCCTGGGCTATCCGGAGTTCAGCGTCGGAGGGAGTGGCCTCGTCGGAGAAGGGCAGGCTGATCCTGTCCAGTTCCTCCACCAGCTCAGGTGCCAGCCCGTCCTCCAACTCCTTGATGGAGCGCGCGTGGATCTCGGCGAGCCTGCCCCGGGCAGCGTCATCCAGGGGCGCAGACTTCACTTCCTCCAGGAGCTGCCGGATCATGGTTCCGATCCGCATCACCTTGGCCGGTTCATCCACCAGGTCCTGGAGGTTGCTTCCCTTGGGCCTGCCATCCGCCGGGGCGGCCTGGGCGGGCACCGGCGGCTGCCGATCATCGATGGGAGTGCCTTCTACGGGGAGGTCCTCAGCTGACTGAGTGTCTTGTGGATCGCTCATGCGTTCATACTCTCATGAGCGATCCACCCGGGACTCACTCGATGAACCCTCCCGGCGGCTTGTCCGCTGCAAGCTCAATCAGCAGCACCGGCCTTGGGGGTTGCTGTCCTGGCGGTCGGTCCGGTCGCGCCAGAACTCGCGCTCGGTCAGGGGCGCTGTCCCGTGCCCGGCCGCCCTGTGATGCTCCAGGTACTTGGCGTAGGCGTCCGCGCCCATGACACCGCCGAGGTACCGGGCGAAGCCCTTGAACCCGATGGAGAGTCCGGTGAGGGCCGCGCCCATCAGTGGTGACCTGCCCGTTCGAAGCGGAGTTCAGCCGGAACCTTGTCCCATTCCGCCATCAGCTCGCGCTCAGCGGGAGTGGGAATCAACCCGGCAGGGGCAAAGACCCGTGAAGGCTTGGCGGGATCTTCATTGTCCGTGATGACCGCTCCCGACGTGCGGCTGCGGAACGCCTTGATCGTGGCGAGCAGCGCCGTCGCGATCACAATGATGCTGAGCACCACGAAGATCACCGACAGCCAGCCCTGGATGGCAGTGTTGCGGACCACGGCTTCCATGGCTGCCACGGACTTTGCGGTACCAAACTCGGTCTTCCCGTCGGCCAGTGCCTTGCTGAAGGCCGCGTTGTTGGCGAAGTAGCCCACTGCCGGGGTGGACGAGAAGATCTTCTGGTAGCTTGCCGTAATGGTGACCACGGCGGCGAACGCCAGCGGCAGCGCGACGATCCAGAGGTAGTTGAAGGTGCCGCGCTTGGCTACGATGGCCAGGCACACGGACAGGGCGATGGCCGCGAGCAGCTGGTTGGCGATTCCGAAGAGCGGGAACAGCGTGTTGATGCCGCCCAGGGGGTCTGTCACACCCATCAGCAGCACGGCGCCCCAGGCCCCGACCATGATCGCCGTGCAGAGCCAGGCACCCGGGCGCCAGGAGTGCTCTTTGAACTTGGGGATGAAGTTGCCGATCGAGTCCTGCAGCATGAACCGGGCAACACGGGTGCCGGCGTCCACTGCGGTGAGGATGAAAAGGGCTTCGAACATGATGGCGAAGTGGTACCAGAACGCCATCATGGCCGTCCCGCCGATGAACTGCTGCATGATGTGCGCCAGTCCCAAGGCGAGCGTGGGCGCGCCGCCGGTCCGGGACACGATGCTTTGCTCGCCCACGTTCTCGGCTGTCTGGGCCAGGAGGTCCGGGCTGATGTTGACCCCCGCCAGGCCCAGGCTGTTGACCCAGGTAGCGGCTGTTTCCACCGTTCCGCCGGTCAGCGCCGCCGGCGAGTTCATGGCGAAGTAGAGGCCGCGGTCGATCGAGATGGCGGCCACGAGCGCCATGATCGCCACGAAGGACTCCATCAGCATGCCGCCGTAGCCAATGAAGCGGGTCTGCCGTTCCTTTTCCACCAGCTTTGGAGTGGTGCCCGAGGAGATCAGCGCATGGAAGCCGGACAGGGCGCCGCAGGCGATGGTGACGAACAGGAAGGGGAAGAGCGCGCCGGGGAACACCGGACCGTTCTCCCTGCTGGCGAACTCGCTGAAGGCCGGGACGGTGATTTCCGGGCGGACCGCAATGATGGCCACGGCGAGCATCACGATCACGCCGATCTTCATGAACGTGGACAGGTAGTCACGCGGTGCCAGCAGCAGCCACACCGGCAGGATGGCCGCGATGAAGCCGTAAATGATGATGCCCCAGGCGATGGTGACCCGGTCCAGGCTGAAGACGTCCGCACCCCACGGGGTTTCGGCCACGATGCCGCCGCCGATGATGGCCGCCATCAGCAGCACAAAGCCGATCAGCGATACTTCCAGGACCTTCCCGGGACGCAGGTAGCGCAGGTAGACACCCATGAACAGGGCGATCGGGATAGTCATGCCGACGGAGAAGACACCCCACGGGCTTTCACCCAGGGCATTGACGACGACGAGCGCCAGGATGGCGACGATGATCACCATGATGAGCAGGGTGGCTATTAGGGCGGCGGTGCCGCCCACGACGCCGAGCTCCTCGCGGGCCATCTGTCCCAGCGACCGTCCGCCGCGCCGCATCGAGAAGAACATCACCAGGTAGTCCTGGACCGCGCCCGCAAGGACGACGCCGATAATGATCCAGATTGTGCCGGGCAGGTAGCCCATCTGCGCGGCCAGCACGGGTCCCACCAGCGGACCCGCGCCGGCGATGGCGGCAAAGTGGTGGCCGAACAGGACATTTCGGTCTGTCCGGACGTAGTCCTTGCCGTCGGCCTTGTACTCGGCAGGCGTGGCACGGCGGTCATCAGGTTTGGTGATGTACCGCTCGATCACCTTGGAGTAGAAGCGGTAGCCGATGAGGTAGGTGCAGACCGAAGCGAACACAAACCAGATGGCGTTCACCGTCTCGCCGCGGATGATGGCCAGCATGAACCAGGCCACGCCGCCGAGGAGTGCAATCGCAGCCCAAAGCGCGATCTTTCCCGGGGTCCACTTCCTCTCTTCGGCCTCACGGACCGCGTCATCCACCGCTGTGGGCGGCAGGGCCGGGTCGGTGGCGGCAACGCCCCTGCCTCCGGATGCATTTCCCCGCTGATCAGGCGTTTTGGCCATGTCTCCTCCTTGAGATGGTACTGGTCTCCCCTACTAAGCCAGCTTACCTAGCCGCGCTCCCATTCCAGAGGGGTTTATGCATGGCGATGCGAAGTCATGCGGCGAGCGGAGTGGATGCGGCGGCGAGTGACAGGCAAAACACGGAAACAGGGAAGCACTGAAAGCACTGAAAACGCGCCGCAAGGAACGCGCGGCGTACGCAGGGAAGGCCTCCGTCCGGACAGTCCGGGCGGAGGCCTTGGCTTCTTCGCTGGACGCGCGGAACCGGCTTAGGCGTGTGCGTAGGTGAGACAGTCAGCGTTGTCCGCGCCGGGGCCGACGTGGACCTCGGGTGCTTTGCACATCAGGTGGTCATTGTGGACGCACTCGGCGCGCTGGCACGCCCCGACGTCGGCAAGGACCTTGGGCAGTCCGCCGTGGATCCCGGTCTCGATGAAGGTGGCGCAGTGTGCATGGTTCTCGGCGCCGCCCACAGTGATGGCGGCGGCATTGCAGTTGGTGTGGTCGTTAAAGGAACAGTTCGTTACGCTGCAGTCGGCGACGTGCGTTGTCATGAGCTTCCTCCGTTGGTTCCACCGCCCGGCCGGACGGTTCGTGGAACTTACGGTATGCCCGCCGGTGGCATTCAAAAAGACCCAATTGTGTTTCCTATTTCCCCTGCGCCTGCTGGATCATCCTGGCCTCGCACAGGTCCAGCCACCGTACTTCCGCCTCCGCCTGGAAGATCAGGGAGTCCAGGACCAGCAGCGACGCCGTGTCACCGGCCCGCTGGTTCAGTGCGGTGTCCCGGCGGGCCTTCGAGTAGTCCTGCAGCGACCTGAGGGAGGATACCCGCTGGTTCTGGATGATGGCCTGGACGTCGACGCCGGGGAGGGTGACGGCGAGCGCCAGCTTGATGGCAAGCTCGTTGCGGGGCGGGTTGTTCCGCTCCACGGGTACCGCGAACCAGTTCCGGATTTCGGCCTTGCCGGCCGCGGTGATGCTGTAGACCACGTGGCCGTTCCCGTCGTCGCCATCCCTGGCCACCAGCGCATCGCGTTCCAGCCGGTCCAGAGTGGTGTACACCTGCCCGATGTTGAGCGGCCACGTGGCACCAGTGCGGTTCTCGAATTCAACCCGCAGCTGGTAGCCGTAGCGGGGCTGGTCCTCCAACAGGGCGAGGAGGCTGTGGCGGATGGACATGCTGTTCCTTGTATTTGGCGGGCATCGGCGTGCGGAACCTACATCAGCAGGAGGACCTTGCCCACGTGCTCGCCGGTGTCGAAGTACCGGTGGGCGGCGCGCACCTGGTCCAGGGGGAAGGTCTTTGCCACCAGCGGGCGGACGGTTCCGTCGCTGATAAGCGGCCACACGGCGTCGCGGACGGCGTTCATAATGGCGCCCTTTTCCGCTACCGGACGCGGGCGCAGCGCGGTGGCCACGACGGCGGCGCGCTTCTTGAGCAGCTGCCCCAGGTCGAGCTCCCCCTTGGTTCCTCCCTGCAGCCCGATGACCACCAGGCGTCCGTAGTCGGCGAGCGCGTCCACGTTCTGCGCCAGGTATTTGGCGCCCACGACGTCGAGGATTACGTCCGCGCCCTTGCCCCCGTTCTGGCGGCGAAGGCTTTCGGGAAAGTCCTCCTCGGCATAATTGATGGCGATGTCGGCCCCCAGGAAGGCTTTTGCCGTGCCCACCTTTTCATCAGATCCGGCAGTGGCTGCAACCCTGGCGCCGAGCGCCTTGGCGAGCTGGATAGCCATGGTGCCGATCCCGCCCGTTGCCCCATGGATCAGGACGGTTTCACCCGCCTGCAACTGCGCCGTCATCACCAGGTTGGAGTAGACCGTGGCCGCAACCTCGGGAAGGGCAGCTGCCGTCACCAGGTCAACGCCGTCGGGCACGCGCAGGACCTGCTCGGCCGGGACCGCCACCTGCTGCGCGTACCCGCCGCCGGCCAACAGTGCCACTACCTTGTCGCCAAGGGAGAAGGCTTTTGTGACACCGGGACCGAATCCCGCAATCCTGCCGGACACTTCAAGGCCGGGAATTTCCGATGCGCCGGGCGGTGGCGGATAAAGGCCCCTCCGCTGCTGCACGTCCGCCCGGTTAAGGCCGGCCGCTACGACGTCGATCAGCACCTCTCCGGTACCGGGTACCGGGGCTTCAGCCTCCCGGACCTCCAGAACTTCCGGGCCGCCCGGCTCCGAAATGTAGACGGCTTTCATGGAACACTCCCGTTTCTGACTGAATACTGCGTGCAACCAGTGTGCACCGGACACCTTCCGGGCTCTGTTTTGTTGCAGGCAAGTGCCTATGAAACACTACTGGGTGAGGAAGGTTGTCCGAGCGGCCGAAGGAGCTAGTCTTGAAAACTAGTGTGCGGTAACCCCGTACCAAGAGTTCGAATCTCTTACCTTCCGCGAAACAGGACCCCTGTCCGCCAGTACGCTGGCCGGCAGGGGTCCTTCGTTTAGCCGGACCCCGTGAAACTGGGCCCCTTGAAAGTGTCAGACCCCGGAAATAGGGTCGGGGTGTTCCACCCCGAAGGCCCCCGCCTGCCGGCGCACACCAAGAGGAGACTGCCATGCCCAGCCCCGTACCCACACCCGGCGCACCCTGCTGGATCGACCTCATGACCACCGACGTCAACACAGCCCGGCGTTTCTACGGCGAGCTGTTCGGCTGGGAGTACCAGGCCGGGGACGAGGAAAAATACGGCGGGTACGTGACCGCATCGAAGAACGGCAAAGCGGTTGCGGGGATCATGCAGAAGGACGGGAGCCAGGCGGGCAAGCCTGACACGTGGTCCACTTACCTTCGAACCGACGACGCCGCAGCCACTGCCAAAGCGGTGGAAGCCCACGGCGGGCAGGTCTATATGCCGCCCATGGACGTTCCCGGGCAGGGGCACATGGCCATGTTTGGTGACGACACGGGAGCAGCCATCGGTGTGTGGCAACCGCGGGAAATGCTTGGCTACGAGCTGGTCGGCGAGCCGGGAACCGCCGCCTGGCACGAACTCCACGCCAAGGACTACGACGCCGCCGTGAAGTTCTACCAGGATGTGTTCGGCTGGGAAACGGAGGTCATGAGCGACGCCCCCGGGTTCCGCTACACCACCATGGGCTCGGGGATGAATGCACAGGCGGGAATCCTGGACGCCTCGGGCTACCTGACCGGTGAGATCCCCTCGCACTGGCAGGTGTATTTCTCCGTGGAGGACACCGATGCCGCCATCGACCAGGCCAAGGCCATGGGCGCCACAGTCCTGGAGGGGCCGGCGGACAGCGACTTCGGCCGGGTAGCGCAGCTCGCCGATCCTGCCGGGGCCACCTTCAAGATCATCTCGGCGCAGGCAGGCTCGGGGCAGGCCCAGTAGGTCTCTGCCCGGGTGCAGCCACCCGGGAAATCAAACCCCTGCCGGCCGGAGCTTTCCAGGAAGCTACCGGCCGGTATCCTTTGTGATGCCCGGCACATTCCGTTCCGGGCACCAACCAAGCATCGACAGCATCCACCGGGACCGGGCGACTGGGGCTCCGGCCGGTGGGGCGGCGTGTTCCGCTGGGGAACGGCCCGCCGAATGCACGCGCTATCAATCCTGCGTTCATTCAGAGCTGTTGGGATGTGCCGGATACCACTTGACCAGGAGCAGGATCCGGGCCCTTGTGCGCTGGGTACAACCCGGACACCTTCCATCGGTTCCCCTACCGGGGACCCTTCTGAAAGTAAGAGCGGATGCATCAAACACCTTGGAAACTGGCGCTGGGAACAGTGCTGTCGGCGGGGCTGGCAGCAGCGCCCGTGGCAGCCTTGCCCGCAGTCGCCGACTCGACAGCCGCGGAGGTCTCAGCCGCGGCAGGAACCTCCCCCGTTGTGATCAACGAGGCCTACCTCAGCGGTGGCAGCAGCGGCGCCGCATACAAAAACAAGTTCGTGGAGCTGTACAACACGTCGGACGCCCCCGTCCCGCTGGACGGCTGGTCGGTCCAGTACCGTGCAGCCTCAGCCGCGACGGCCCCCACCAGCGTGGCCGCCCTCTCCGGTTCGATCCCGGCCAAGGGGCACTACCTGATCCAGGGTGGAAGCAACGGTGCCAACGGTGCGGACCTTCCCGCACCTGACCTCGTTGCCGGTGCCCTGAACTTCAGTGGCTCGGCCGGCACCATCGTGCTCGCCAAGCAGCCCACCGCCGTCGCGCTCGGCACCGGTTCCCAGGTGGAACCCGCCGGAGTGGCCGACCTGCTGGGCTACGGCACGTCCAACACCTTCGAAACACACGCAGCCCAGGCCCCCGCAGGAAATACCGACGTCAAGAGCCTGAACCGGGCAGCAGGGTCGGACAGCAACAGCAACGCCGCGGACTTCGCCCTGAACGCCGCCATCACACCCACCGGGACGGGCAGCACCGCCACGCCCGATCCTGGCCCCACTGCGGACCCAACGCCAGCGCCCACACCGTCCACGCGGTCCATCGCCGAGATCCAGGGCACTGGCACCGCGAGCCCGCTGGCAGGTTCCACGGTCACCACCACCGGCAAGGTCACCGCAGTCTTCCCCACGGGCGGGCTCAACGGCTACTACCTGCAAACGGCTGGCACCGGCGGCGACCTGACGGCAACCAACCATGCCGCTTCGGACGGAATCTTTGTCTACTCCCCCGCCACAGCGGCTTCGGTGCAGGCCGGAGACTACGTCCAGGTGTCAGGCGCGGTGGCGGAGTACTACGGCATGACGCAGCTCAACGTCACTGCGGCGTCCGGCCTCACCAAGCTGGCCGAGGCCGCGCCTGAAGTCAAGGCCACGGCCTTCGCGCTGCCGGCCAACGAGGCTCTCCGGGAATCCCTTGAGGGAATGCTCCTCGCTCCCCAGGGCCCGCTGACCGTCACGGACAACTACAGCCTGAACCAGTACGGGGAGATCGGCCTGGCCGGCGGGACAACACCCCTGGTCCAGCCCACCGCCGTCGCGCCTTACGGCTCCCCTGAATACACCGCCACGGTAGCGGAGAACGCCGCCCGCGGCATCAAGCTCGACGACGGCTCCAGCACCAACTTCCTCAAGGACGCCGCCACCAAAGCCCAGGTCCTGCCCTACCTGACCGCCACGGACCCGATAAGGGTGGGCTCCCCCGCCACCTTCACCACCAACGTGGTGCTGGGCTACGGCAACAACGCCTGGAAGCTCCAGCCGCTGACCCACCTGACGGAAGCCAACAAGGCCGCCGTTCAGCCGGCGTCGTTCGGGGCAACCCGCACCGATGCTCCGGCCGCTGTGGGCGGGAACCTGAAGATCGCCTCCTTCAACGTGCTCAACTACTTCCCCACCACCGGCGACCAGCTCACCGGCTGCACCTTCTACGAGGACCGCGAAGGCAACCCGATCACGGTCCGCGGCGGCTGCAATGCACGCGGGGCAGCCAACGCGGAGAACTTCAAGCGGCAGCAGGACAAGATCGTCACCGCCATCACCAAGGCCGGCGCGGACGTTGTCACGCTGATGGAAATCGAGAACTCCGCCCAGTTCGGCAAGGACCGGGACGACGCCCTCGCCAAGCTGGTGGACGCGCTGAACATCGAGACCCCGGGGATCTGGGACTACGTCCGCTCGCCTGCCAACGCCCCGCCGCTGAGCGACGAGGACATGATCCGCACCGCGTTCATCTACAAAAAGGCCGTCGCTGAACCCGTGGGTGAATCCATCATCCACAATGACACCGTTGCATTTTCCACCGCACGCAAGCCCCTGGCCCAGGTCTTCAAGCCCGTGGGGGGCGACCCGGGGACAGAGTTCATCGCCATCGCCAACCACTTCAAGTCCAAAGGCTCCGCCGCCACGCCGGACGACACCGACCAGGGCCAGGGCGCTTCAAACCTGGCCCGCACCGCCCAGGCCAAATCCCTGCTGGAGTTCAGCAAGTCCCTGCAGGAGTCCAAGGGCACGGACAAGGTGTTCCTCATTGGCGACTTCAACGCCTACGCCAAGGAAGACCCCATCAACGTCTTCACTGCTGCGGGCTACGTCAACCAGGACGAGAAGGCACGCAACGCGGACGGTTCCGCCAAGCACTCGTACCTGTTCGGCGGGACGGTGGGCTCCCTGGACCACATCCTGGCCTCCCCCGCCGCCAACGCGGCGGTCACCGGAGCGGACATCTGGAACATCAATTCCGTAGAATCCGTGGCCCTGGAGTACAGCCGCTACAACAACAACATCACCAACTACTACGCCCCGGACCAGTACCGCGCCAGCGACCACGATCCCGTTGTGGTGGGCCTGGACCTGCGGTCCGCGCCCGCCACCGTTGACCTGAACTTCCTGGGCATCAACGACTTCCACGGCCGGATCGATTCCAACACCGTGCTGTTCGCCGGGACCATCGAGAAGCTCCGGGCGGCAGCCGCCCCCGGGGCTACCGCCTTCCTCTCCGCCGGAGACAACATCGGGGCGTCGCTGTTTGCCTCCGCCGTCGCCAAGGACCAGCCCACCATCGACGTGCTGAACGCACTGGAACTGAAGGCCTCGGCCGTGGGCAACCACGAGTTCGACGGCGGGTGGGCGGACCTGCGCGACCGCGTCATCTCCGGCGGCACCAACGCGAAGTTCCCCTACCTGGGGGCCAACGTCTACAGGAAGGGCACCACCGAACCGGTCCTGCCTGAATTCACCGTCCTTGAGATGAACGGCGTCAGGGTGGCCGTGATCGGCACTGTCACCCAGGAGGTCCCGTCCCTGGTGACCCCCGCCGGCATTGCCGACCTTGAGTTCGGCGATCCGGTGGAAGCCATCAACCGGGCGGCGGCGCGCATCACCTCAGGGAACCTTGCCGACGTCATCATCGTGGATAACCACGACGGCGCCGGTTCAGGTGTGGTGGAAGGCGCCACGCTGGAGCAGGAAGTGGCAGCCGGCGGTCCCTTCGCCAGGCTGGTCACCGAAACATCCGCGGACGTTGACGCCATTTTCACCGGCCACACCCACAAGGAATACGCCTGGGATGCCCCCGTCCCCGGCGTCGAGGGCAAGACCCGTCCCATCGTCCAGACCGGCAACTACGGCGAGAACGTGGGGCAGATCCAGCTCACCGTGGATAACGCCACGAAGCAGGTCACGTCCTACAAGGCAGGCAACGTTAGGCGCACCACGGACCCGGTGGCGGACCTGATCGCCGCCTACCCGCGAGTGGCCGCCGTCGACGCGATCGTCAGGAAGGCACTCGCTGAGGCCGCCGTCGTCGGAAACCAGCCTGTTGGTTCCGTCACGGCGGACATCACCACGGCGTTCACCACGGACGCCGCCGGTGCTGCCAAGCGCGATGACCGCGGGAACGAATCCACCCTGGGCAACCTGGTGGCCGATTCGCTCCTGGATTCGTTGCAGCCGGCCGAGCTGGGCGGCGCCGAAATCGGCGTCGTCAATCCTGGCGGCCTGCGGAACGAGCTTTACTACGCCCCGGACGGGAGCATCACGTATGCGGAGGCCAACGCCGTGCTGCCGTTCGTGAACAACCTCTGGACCACATCCCTGACGGGCGCCCAGTTCAAGACGCTGCTGGAGCAGCAGTGGCAGACCAACGCGGACGGGACGGTGCCCAGCCGCGCCTACCTCCAGCTGGGCCTGTCAAAGAACGTGAACTACACCTACGACGCCGCCCGGCCCGCCGGGGACCGCATCACGTCGGTCCGCGTGAACGGCGCCGCCCTGGACCCGGCGAAGTCCTACCGAGTGGGCACGTTCAGCTTCCTGGCAACAGGCGGCGACAACTTCCGGGCTTTCACGGAGGGCGCCAACACCAAGGACTCGGGACTGGTGGACCGGGATGCCTGGATCAGCTACCTGCAGGAGAGCAGCCCCGTTTCGCCGGACTTCGCCCGGCGCTCCGTGGCGGTCGCCAACACCACGCCGGCTGAGGTCAAGCCCGGGGAGCAGGTCAGCCTCACAGTGTCCAAGCTGGACCTCACATCGCTGGGCAGCCCGGTCAACAAGACTCTCTCCGCAGTGTTCACCGACGCCGCCGGTGCGGTAACCCAACTGGGGATGGTGCCGGTGGAAGCTGGCACGGCCAACGTGAACCTGCCCGTACCGTCCGGCGCAGCCGGCGGGACAGGGACGCTTGTGCTCACGGCGGCTGAATCCGGCACCGTGGTGACGGTTGCGGTGACAGTGGCGAGCATTCCGGTTGAACCAGGATGCACCACTCCCGTCAAGCCCGCCCGGCCCACGGACCTTGCCGGGCAGCTGAACTACGGACAGGCCATGGCCGCCTACCGGGCCTGCCTGCGCGCGAACCGGTAACCATCCCAACAAACGCTCTCTCACTCAATGCGCGTTTTTCCCCTACGCTCTCTCACCCAAAATTTTCGGGTGAGAGAGCGTTCGGGTTTAAGGCGCATCAAGTGAGAGAGCGTCCGGGAAAGTTACAGCCCCAGGATGGCCCCGGCGATTTCGTCAGCGTCGCGCAGGGTCCGCTGGCCGCTGCGGTAGTTGGGCCCGCCGGGCTGGAGGGCCTCGGCGGCGATGGCCGTGCCCCACTGGACGGACGAGAGCTGCAGGCCCAGCACGTACAGGCCTTCGGTTACGGAGCCGTTGGCTGCAACTGGGCGGTAGGGATGTGCCACCACGTCCAGGCCGGTGGACTGGACGGGCGCCCCCTCCACCGTCATCATGAGCCGCGGCCGCACCAGGCCGTCCGCCAGCAGCTGCTCGAGCACCGGCGAATCGTTAGCCGAAACCCGGTTTCCGGGCGCGAGCGCCTCCACCATGGTCCGGGCAGTCACCGGAGCCCCGCCCACCCAGGGTGAAGACGCCGTAAACGCGCCGTTCTTACGGTCAACCGCGAACTTGGGGTCCGGCCCCACGAAGCTCACCACACCTGCCCGGGCCAGCGCTGCAAGCTGCTCGGAGCGCAGCGCGGGAGGCCCGCTGGCGAGTCCCTCCACAAACGACTCGAACCAGCCACGCAGTCCCGCCACCCAGGATTCATCGGTGATGCCGCCGTCGGCAACTGCCGTCTTCAGCACGGCGCGCCCGTGGTGGAGCGCCCCGATGGCCATCTTCACGGGGTCGTCCTCGCCGAGCGCGGACCGGCGGGCATCGTCCAGCAGGTAATCCACGACGGCGGCATCCAGTTCCGCGCGTGAGGCAAAGGAGCGTCCGGCCAGGGGTGCGGCGAGCGCCGGCAGGTCCAACCGGTGCCGGGGCCCCACATGGACGGCCAGCACACTCTGCACGCTGTCCTCCCAGTTGGCGGCACTGTGCGCGTGCGGGTGGAGCGCCTCCTCCAGGTCGGCAAGGAACGCCTGAGCGTCAGGTACCGCGTTCGGCTGGGAACGGACCAGGGTGGAGTAGTACGCCCAGAGCGCGTCACGGTGAAGGAGCGGCCAGAAGTCATGGTCGAAGGCGGGGCGGATTCCGGCCGTGCGGAACCGTTCCAGTGCCGCTTCGGTGAAGTAGCGCAGGGTGACCGACGCCGGGTAGTAGCCGTTCAGCGCGGCTTTCCCCCGGTAGGGCGTTCCCCGCCGGGAAGCGGCAATGATCCGCGGTTCCTGGCCCGACGGCTCGTAGCTGAGCGCCGTTCCGTTACTGACGAACTTTCCGCCGCGGCCCTCCGTCAGCTGGACCATGGTGTCGAAAAAGTTGAGCCCCATGCCCCGGACCAGGACGGGCTCACCTGCGGGAATGAGCGACCAGTCCACGTCTGCAGGAACGGCCGGCGGGAAGTACTGCAGGCCCAACCGCCGGGCCGACGCCTCCAGTTCGCGCTGTTCAGGGTTCAGGCGTGACGGGACGTGGCCCAGGGCAAGCACCACGGCGTTGGTGCGCAGCGTGGCTCCGGTGGCCAGGCCGACGTCGAACGTTCCGTCCCCCGACGGGCGCACGGACTGTGCTGACGTTTCGTGGAAGGTGATGGTGACGCCGTCGGGCGCTTTGGATGCCAGCTCCTCCAGGGTGCTGCGGAGGTAGCGGCCGTAGAGGGCGCGGCTGGGAAAGTCGTTGGCCTCCAGGACGGCCAGTTCAGCAAGTTCGTCCTCGCCGAGCGCAGGCGACGGGTGCCGCTGCTGCCTGGCCCGCCACTGGTCAAAGGTGGTTCCGGCGACCGGCGGGGCCAGGTCCGGATCCTCCGGAATCAGCGTGGGGTAGAAGGACTGCGTGTTCATCAGGAACAGCCGGGACTGATGCGGCTGCCACACGTGCCCAGGGCCCGCCGGATAGGGGTCGATGACATCGATGTGGAGGCGCACGGGGCCCGCACCCGCAGTGATCTGCGCGGCACAGCGGGCGAGCAGGCGTTCCAGGACGCTGGTGCCCCGCGGACCTGCGCCGATGATGGCGGTCCGGGTGCTCTGCGTTTTTTCCACGCCATCCAGCGTACGGGCTGAAAACAAAGTGTGCGCCCGACGCTTGACTTGCCAGCCGGGGTGCATGTTGTTTGGATGAGGCGCATGACCACCACTGAAGCTGATCCAGCGCCCGCCCCCGGTTCCGGCAACACCACCGGCACCGCCCCGCAGGGCATCGCGCCCGAGCCCACGGACGAGAACGTCTGGCTTGAGGATATCTACGGCGAGGAGCAGCTTGCCTGGGTGAAGGAGCAGAACTCCCGCACCGAGGACCTCCTGGAGGACGCGGACTATGTCCAGCTTGAGGGCAGCATCCTTGAGGTCCTGGACTCCACGGACCGGATCGCCATGGTGGGCAAGCGCGGTGACTGGTACTACAACTTCTGGAAGGACGGGAAGAACCCCAAGGGCCTGTGGCGCCGCACCACGTGGGAGAGCTACTGCACGGATACCCCCGAGTGGGACGTTCTGCTCGACGTCGACGCGCTGGCGGAGGCCGAGGGCCAGGAGTGGGTTTTCCACGGTGCCACCTTCCTGCGGCCCGCTTCCGGCGAACCATACCGGCACGCGTTGTTGGCCCTCTCCCCCGACGGCGGCGACGCCAACCGGTACCGCGAATTCGACGTCAAAACCCGCGCCTTCGTGGACCCCGCGAAGGGCGGCTTCGACCTCCCGACGGCGAAGGGCAATGTTTCGTGGCTGGACGCGGACACGCTGCTGGTGGCCTCCACCGCGGACGGACTGCCGAAGACCGCTTCCTCCTACGCCCGGACGGCCGTCACGCTCAAGCGCGGGGACACCCTGGCCGGGGCGCCACGCCTGTTCGAGGTGCCCGAGCACCACATGATGACCGTGGTTGCCCACGATTCCACCCCCGGTTTTGAGCGCACCTTCGCCGTTGACTACATCGATTTCTTCAACCGCAGGAACCTGGTGCTGCGCGACGGTTCCTGGCTCCAGATCGACGTTCCCACGGACGTGAATGTCAGCGCGCACCGGGAATGGCTGCTGTTCCGGCCCCGGCAAGACTGGGCACTGGGCACCTCGACGTATCCGGCC
Organism: Arthrobacter sp. BB-1; assembly: GCF_006151685.1. NCBI lineage: Bacteria > Bacillati > Actinomycetota > Actinomycetes > Micrococcales > Micrococcaceae > Arthrobacter > Arthrobacter sp. BB-1. Next base: position 29,360 of record NZ_VDEV01000007.1, on the reverse strand, counting down.
GGCTCGCTCCTCGCCGCCCGGTTCGAGGACTACCTGGCCGGCTCACGGGACATTGCCGTGCTGTTCACCCCGGATGCGAATACGTCCCTGCAGTCCTGGAGCTGGACCCGCGACTTCCTGCTGCTGAACCTCCTGAAGGACGTGTCCTCCGAGATCCGGGTGCTCGATCCCGCCCGGCCAACGCACAATGCGCAGGAAGCGTGGGCGTCTTCGCCGTTGGATGCCTGCCCGCCGCTGCATGACGTCAACGCCTACGCGGTGGACGATGAAGACGAGGCCGACGGCGGTGCGGGCAACGACTTCTGGCTGGTCGCCACAGGTTTCACCACCCCCACCACGCTGATGCGCGGCACCTTGGAGCGCGCGGCTTCCGGTACCCCCGGCGTGGTGAGCCGGCACGCGGTGGTCAAGGCGTCGCCGTCGTTCTTTGCAGACGGCGATTATGAAGTGCAGCAGCACTTCGCCGTGTCCGACGACGGGACCCGGGTTCCGTACTTCCAGGTTGCCTCCCGGGACCTGCCGCTGGACGGGCAGAACCCCACCCAGCTTTCCGGCTACGGCGGATTCGAAGTTTCCCGGACACCGGCCTACACCGGCACGGTGGGCAGGGCCTGGCTGGAACGCCGGACCTCGGGCGCGCAAGGGACGGACGGGGAAGCCCCCCACTCCCGCGGCGGCGTGTACGTGGTGGCGAACATCCGCGGCGGCGGCGAGTACGGGCCGGCATGGCACCGGGCGGCGCTGCAGGAAAACCGGCACAAGGCCTATCAGGACTTCGCCGCCGTTGCCAGGGACCTGATCTCCCGGGGCGTCACGTCGCGGGAGCGGCTGGGCTGCGTGGGCGGGTCCAACGGCGGCCTGCTGGTAGGCAACATGCTGACCCAGTACCCGGAGCTCTTCGGGGCCGTTTCATGCGGGGTGCCGCTGCTGGACATGCGCCGCTACACCAGGCTCTCCGCCGGCCACTCCTGGATTGCCGAGTACGGCGACCCCGATGTCCCGGAACAGTGGGAGTACATCAGGACGTTCAGCCCCTACCACCTGCTGAAGGACGGGGTGGAGTACCCGGAAACGTTCATCTGGACGGCAACCTCCGATGACAGGGTTGGCCCGGTCCAGGCGCGCAAGATGGCGGCCCGGATGCTGGCCATGGGCATCCCCAACGTCTGGTTCCACGAAGCGCTGGAGGGCGGCCACGCGGGCGCGTCGGACAACCGGCAGGCCGCGGCGCTGCAGGCCCGCAGCCAGCACTTCCTGTGGAAGTCGCTGGCCGGCGGGGCCTCATAACGTTGGCGCTTGAGGTGCGGCGGGCGCTGGCCCCGGACGTGGAACGGCTGGCCGCGGTCCACGTCCGCTGCTGGCAGGAGACGTACCGGGGCATGTTGTCCGAGGGATTCCTTGCCTCGCAGAACGCCGGTTCCCGGCTGCCCCTCTGGCGCCACCTGCTGGAGGCCGCCGAGCCGGCGCATGCGTGGGTGGCTTCCGACGGCGGCACGGTCGTTGGGTTTGCCGGCATCCGCAGGGAGCCAGGGGCCGCCTCACACAGCTTTGCGCCGCCGTCGTCCGGGAACCTGGAACTGTGGGGGCTGTACCTGCTGGCTTCGCACCAGGGGCTGGGCCTGGGCCGCCGCCTTCTTGTTGCAGCACTGGGCAATGAGGCGGCGAGCCTGTGGGTGGCTGCCGACAACCAGCGCGCCATTGGCTTCTACCGTCACTTCGGGTTTGAACCTGACGGCGCCGCCGACGTGATTCCGGAGTGGGAGGACCTTCGCGAAATCAGGATGGTCCGGGGCGCACAGCCCCCGGGGTGAAGCCCGCGCCGTGCAACCGTGGCGTCCTGTATCGGCCGGGGCGATCCGTTTTGCACTGCATGCCCGGTTCTGCGTATCCTTGGTGGGCTAGGAATAGCAATTGGAGACGTGCCAGAGCGGCCGAATGGGCTTCACTGCTAATGAAGTGTGGGGCACAACTCCACCGGGGGTTCAAATCCCCCCGTCTCCGCGTTTGGCCCCGGTCCTGGACCGGGGCCTTTTGCTTGCCGTGGCATTTCCACCGCGCCGATACGTCCACCACCGCGGACATATCCGTCCGTCGGACGGACACCCGGCGCTTTGCACGTCCCGCCGATGGCAGGATTGTCGGATGGCAGCAAGCAACACGGTGGATGAGGCGCATGGCGGCGCGGTGCAGGTGTGGAGTCCCCGCCTGGCGCTGCTGGTGGCCGCCACTTTCTTCATGGAATTCCTCGACGGCACGGTCCTCACCACGGCCATCCCCAACATCGCCGCCGACTTCCGGGTTCCAGCCGCGGACGTGAACATCACCATGACCGCATACCTCCTGACCGTCGCCATGGGCATCCCGCTCAGCGGCTGGCTGGCTGAGCGCTTTGGTGCCCGCCGCATCTTTTGCCTTGCCATTGCCATCTTCACAGCCGCATCCCTGGCGTGTTCACTCAGCCAGGACCTCGTTGCCCTCACTCTCAGCAGGACCGCGCAGGGGTTCGGCGGCGCCATGATGGTACCGGTGGGAACCCTCCTGGTCCTCCGCGGGACGCCGAAGGCCGACCTCCTCCGCGCCACGGCGTTCCTGGTATGGCCCGGGCTCCTGGCGCCGGTGCTCGCACCGCTGGTGGGCGGCGCCCTCACCACCTACCTTTCCTGGCACTGGATCTTCCTGATCAACCTCCCGCTGGGTGTGGCGGCGTTCATTGCGGCCCTGCGCCTGGTGCCTGCACGGGCCGGTGACCGCGGGCGACGGCTGGACTGGCTGGGGTTGTCGCTCACCACCCTGGGGGTTGGTGCCCTGGTGGCGGGCCTTGAACTGGTGAGCGCCCACCCTTCCGCTCCCTGGGCCGCGCTGAGCGCCGGGTTCGGTGTGGTGGCTGTTGCCTGCGCCGTCATCTGGATGCGCAGGACCCGGAATCCGCTCTTTGACCTCGGGGTCTTCAGTACCCGCACCTTCAGGGCGATGGCCACCGGCGGGTTCGCCTACCGCCTGACCATCAGTTCCGTCCCTTTCCTGCTGCCGCTGATGTTCCAGGCCGGGTTCGGGTGGTCCCCGCTGCACGCGGGCGCCATGGTGGCGGCCGTGTTCATCGGCAACATTGGCATCAAGCCGGCCACCACACCCCTGATCCGGCGTTTTGGCTTCAAGGCGATGCTCGTCTTCGCCTCCCTTGCTTCTGCCGCTACGTTTGTCCTCTGCGCCCTGCTTACGGCAGAAACGCCAGAGCCGCTGACGTTCGCCCTGCTGGTCTGCAGCGGCGCCTTCCGCTCGATCGGGTTCTCGGCCTATGCGTCAGTCCAGTACGCCGACATCGCACCCGCGCAGCTCACCTCGGCAAATATGGTGTCTGCCACCTTGGTCCAGCTCGCTACTGCTGCCGGCATTGCTGTGGGGGCCCTGCTCATCCGGCTGTTCGACGGGCTCAACAGCTTTCCGGCTGACGCCGCCGGCCCGTTCCGCGGCGCGTTCCTCGCCATGGCGGTGTTGATGCTGGCGAGCACGGCGGACAGCCTGTTCCTGCCGCCCCACGCCGGTGCGGAAGTCAGCCGGCGGAAGGCGCAGCGCGTCTAGATCCAGCCTGGGTAGGCCAGCCCGCCTTAGCCAGTCGGCCGTGGGCGGGCCGGGATGAATCAGCCAGCCTGGGCCAGCACCAGCGGAAGCACGGCACCCGCCCCGGCCTGGCGAAGGGCCCGGCCGGCCACGGTGAGCGTCCACCTGCTGTCCACAATGTCGTCGACCAGCATCACGCTGCCGCCCTGCAAGGAACCCAGCGCGGCCTCAAGGTCCGGCCCCACCACAAGGCGGTCCCACACCCCCGCCAGCCGGTAGGCGCTGTTGCCCCCGCGGCTTCCCGTGGGGCCACCATGGGCCAGCTGAAGCTCGCCCAGGTACGGAATCCGGCCGATCTCCGAGATTCCCTTCGCAAGGGACCCCACTAGCTCAGGTTTGCCGCGCGACGGGATGCTGACGATGGCGGCCGGCCTGCCCGCCCCGCTCCATCCTGGATTGCGGGGGTCGCCGGCACCCCATTCGCGCAGCACCTGGACGCACGCCTGAAGCATGCCGGGGTCAACGGGCCGGTCCTCCGCGCCTGCCGCAAACAGCTCCCGCAGGGCGCCGCCCCAGCCGAGGTCCGTCAGCCGCGCGAGGACCCGCCCCTCCGAGACTCCTTCCGCAGGTTTGAGCTTGCCCTTGACCGGAACGCCGAGGCGGTCCATGCCGGAGGGCCACTGCAGCCGCGCTTCCAGCACTCCGCCCGCCCTGCTGAGCGTCTGGCCGGCCGCCGCGGTAGCCTGCTCGGCGATCTCCGCCGGAAACCACCGGCCGGCACAGTTATCGCATCTGCCACAAGCATGGGCGGTCTCGTCGTCGAGGACGGACGTGATGTACTCCATCCGGCAGCCGGCAGTGTCCTGGTAGATCACCATGGAGTCCTGCTCGTCCACGCGTGCCTCGGCTATCCGCCGGTACCGTTCGGCGTCGTAGGCCCAGGGCTGCCCGGTGGACCGCCAGCCGCCACCCACCCGCTCCACAGCACCATCCACCGAGAGGACTTTCAACAGCAGTTCCAGCGGAGTGCGACGGAGGTCCACCCTTGCTTCCAGGGCAACCGTGGACAATGCCGTACCGGCTTCGGCAAGCGCCGTGAGGACGGCGGCGGCTTTTTCCTCGGACGGCATGGAAGCAGTGGCGAAGTACTGCCAGATGTCCCGGTCTTCGGAACCTGGCAGAAGCAGGACATCGGCATTTGCCGCCCCACGGCCCGCACGCCCAACCTGCTGGTAGTAGGCCACCGGCGAGGAGGGCGCCCCCAGGTGGACAACAAAACCCAGATCGGGCTTGTCAAAACCCATGCCAAGCGCGGACGTGGCAACCAGCGCCTTTACCTGGTTGTCCTTCAGGAGCTGCTCGGCACGTTCCCTGTCCGCGGGGTCCGTGCGGCCAGTGTAGGCCAGCACTTCATGGCCGGCCTCCGCCAGGAGGCGCGCCGTATCCTCCGCAGCGGACACCGTTAATGTATAGATGATTCCGCTGCCGGGAAGGTCGGCCAGATGCGTCAACAGCCAGCCCAGGCGCTGCTTGGCGTCAGGAAGTGACAGGACCCCCAGCCGCAGGGAATCCCTGCCCAGCGCACCACGGATGGTGAGGACGCCCGCGCCGAGCTGCTCTTCGATGTCGTGGACCACCCGGGAGTTCGCAGTGGCGGTGGTGGCCAGCACCGGAACCGAATCCGGCAGCTGGGTGATCAGGTCGGCGATCCTGCGGTAATCGGGCCGGAAGTCGTGGCCCCAGTCGGAGATGCAGTGGGCCTCGTCGACGACCAGCAGGCCCGTGCGCCGGATGAGTTCGGGCAGCTGGTTTTCCCGGAAGGAGGGGTTGGTCAGCCGTTCCGGCGACACCAGCAGGACGTCCACCTGGTCAGCGGCGAGCTGTTCGCGGACGGTGTCCCATTCCAGCTGGTTCGCAGAGTTGATGGCCACAGCCCGCACCCCTGCCCGGGCAGCCGCGGCTACCTGGTCCCGCATCAGGGCGAGGAGCGGCGACACGATGAGCGTAGGCCCGGCCCCGCGGCGGCGCAGGAGCAGGGACGCCACAAAATAGACTGCGGATTTTCCCCAACCGGTGCGCTGCACCACCAAAGCCCTGCGGCCGTCGTCGACCAGTGCCTCAATGGCTTCATACTGGCCCTCATGGAAGCCGGCCGTGGGGTTGCCCACCAGTTCGCGCAGGACGGCTAGCGCCTGCGCGTGGGTTGCCGACGAGGGAGGGACGGTGCTGCCTGCCGGTCCAGGAACGGTTGCGGGTTCTATGAGGTTGGTGGCGTGCTGGTTATCGACCATTGATTCAGTATCCCAGCCCCCTCCGACACCAGGCACACGGGGGCGCCCTATGTGGAAACCCCGCCACCGCAGGGCCGTCCGGCCCGTGTCACATACGCCGCTCCCCACCTTTCCTCCACAGCCACTTCCGCGGCCCACGTAAGATAAAGCCCGTGACTAGCGAACAGACAACGACTTTTGACCTTTCGGCATCCTTCAAGGCGTACGACGTCCGCGGCATCGTGGGCGAATCCATCACCGCCGAAATCGTCGAAGCCGTGGGGGCCGCCTTCGTGGACATCCTGAAGCTCGAAGGCGAGACCATCCTGGTGGGCGGGGACATGCGCCCTTCCTCCCCGGAGTTCAGCAAGGCCTTCGCCAACGGCGCAGCCACCCGCGGCGCCAACGTTGAGCTGCTGGACCTGATTTCCACGGACGAACTGTACTTCGCCTGCGGTTACCTGAACCGGGCAGGGGCCACCTTCACCGCCAGCCACAACCCTGCCGGCTACAACGGCATCAAGATGTCCAAGGCCGGCGCCGTTCCCATTTCTTCCGAGTCCGGCCTCAAGGACATCCAGGCCCTCGCCGAGCAGTACCTCAACACGGGCGCCATCCCGGCCGCGGCCAAGCGCGGGCTCATCGGCGTCCGCGACGTACTCAAGGACTACTCCGAATACCTCCGCAAACTGGTGGACCTGTCCGGTTCCCGGCCGCTGAAGGTGGTGGTGGACGCAGGCAACGGCATGGCCGGCCTCACCACCCCTGCCGTGCTGGGCGACACCCTGCTCCCCAAGCTGCCCCTGGACATCGTTCCCCTGTACTTCGAGCTGGACGGCTCCTTCCCCAACCACCCTGCGAACCCCCTGGAACCGGAAAACCTCCGCGACCTGCAGGCGGCAGTGGTGGAGCATGGCGCGGACATTGGCCTGGCGTTCGACGGCGACGCTGACCGCTGCTTCGTGGTGGACGAGAAAGGCGAGCCCGTCTCGCCGTCGGCCATCACGGGCATGGTGGCGCGCCGCGAGATTGCCCGCGCCAAGGCGTTGGGCGAGGAAACCCCCACGATCATCCACAACCTCCTCACCTCGCGCGCCGTGTCAGAGCTGGTGGAGCACGACGGCGGCCGGGCAGTCCGCACGCGTGTGGGCCACTCCTTCATTAAGGCGGTCATGGCGGAGGAAGGCGCGGTCTTCGGCGGCGAGCACTCAGCCCACTTCTACTTCCGTGACTTCTGGAACGCGGACACCGGCATGCTGGCAGCGATGCATGTCCTGGCAGCCCTGGGCGAACAGGACGGCCCGCTCTCTGAGCTGGGCCGCGAGTACGAGCCCTACGTCAGCTCGGGCGAGATCAACTCCGAGGTCGAGGACAAGCCCGCCGCCGTGGAGCGTGTGCGCGCGGCCTTCGCAGACGAGGACATCACCATCGACACCCTGGACGGCAGCACGTTCACCGCCAACGACGGCAGCTACTGGTTCAACCTGCGCCCGTCCAACACCGAACCCTTCCTCCGGCTTAACGCAGAGGCAACCGACCGCGCCACGATGGAACAGGTCCGGGACCGCGTCCTGGCGATTGTCCGGGCGTAGGGCAGCGTGACAGGCACGCCGGAGCATGGCTCCGAAGAACAAGGCTCCGAAGAACAGGGCTCCTGGCGCGGCTCGGTGCCGGATGCCACCGCCACGGACTTGGAGAACCTCCTGGGCACGGGCGTCAGCGCCGCCCAGGAGCAACTCCACCGGAGTGGCGGCTTCCTGCCTTTCGCCCTGACCGTCCAGAACGACGGCGAGGTGCGGCTGGTGGCGGTATCGCCGGCAGATGCCGCGGAAGGTTCAGACGGCGACTTTGATGCCGATGCCATGATCAGCGACCTCACAGCCCTGCTGCGGCAGAACCGGGAGGATTTCCGGGCTGCCGCCGTGGTCTGCGACATCCTGCTGGTGGAGGAGGACTCGGACGCCATCCATGTAGCGGCGGAGCACCGCGACGGGTCTGTCTTCGCAGCCGTGCTGCCCTACTCGGCAAACGCCGGAACCCAGACGTGGGAATTTGGGGAGCTGGCGGCCGACGCCAGCGAGCCTTCGATCTGGGTGGACTAGACCGGCGGCGCCCGCATGAAGATCAACGCCTTCGCCGACGTCAGCCTGCGGGCCCTCATGGTGCTCGCGGCAGCCCCTGCCGGCACCCTGCTGACCACGCAGAACATCGCCGACTCCGTCGGGACGCCCTACAACCACGTCAGCAAGGCGATGGCGAAGCTGCGCACCCTCGGATACATCGAGGTGGTCCGCGGCCGTACCGGCGGTTCCCGCCTCAGCCACGCCGGCCGCAATGCCACCGTAGGGCAGGTCCTGCGGCAGCTCGACACCCGGACCGATGCGGCAGAATGCGTGGCTCCGGGCGGGAACTGCCCCCTGATCAACGAGTGCAGGCTCCGTTCCGCGTTGTCCCGGGCACGTGAGGCGTTCTACCTGGAACTCGATTCCATCACCATTGCCGACCTCCCGGTTTCGCGCCAAATGGCTCCGGTCTTCAGCATGATCGGGCTCCGTCCCGGGATCTGACAGCCCCGCCAAGCCCGTATTACAGGGCGATTTGCTTCCATCTTCTACAAGATGTAGAAATTGGGTATGAAAACCGGCATCTGACATGCAGGTATTCGCGAAGGCCGGACGAAGGCCCCGGCCGCTACCTCAGGAGTTCCCATGCTCTCGGAAAAATCCCGCCCCGTCATTGAAGCGACCCTCCCCCTGGTGGGCTCCCGGATCGGCGCCATCACCCCCAACTTCTACGCCCGCCTGTTCGCCGCGCACCCCGAACTCCTGGACGGCCTGTTCAGCCGTTCCAACCAGCGTTCCGGCAACCAGCAGCAGGCACTGGCAGGCAGCATCGCGGCCTTCGCAACCCACCTGGTCAACAATCCGGGCACCCTCCCCGAGACCGTCCTGTCCCGCATCGCCCACCGGCACGCTTCCCTGGGCATCACGGAACCGCAGTACCAGGTGGTGTACGAGCACCTCTTCGCCGCCATCGCCGAGGACCTTGCCGAGGTCATCACGCCGGAAATCGCCGAGGCCTGGACCGAGGTGTACTGGCTGATGGCCGATGCGCTGATCAAGCTGGAGAAGGGCCTCTACGCAGCGCAGGCCAACGACAGGATGTGGATGCCGTGGCGGGTGGCCGCCAAGACTCCCGCAGGAGCCGGCTCCATGACCTTCACCCTCGAACCCGCCGACGACACGCCCGTCACCCCGGCCCTGCCCGGCCAGTACATCAGCGTCAAGGTGGCCCTGCCGGAAGGCCTTCGCCAGGTGCGCCAGTACTCGCTCTCCGGGGAGGCCGGCACCAGCCGCAGCTTCACCACCAAGCTTGACGACGGCGGCGAGGTCTCCCCCGTGCTCCACAACAGCGTCCAGGTGGGTGACATCCTGGAGATCTCCAATCCGTACGGCGAGATCACCCTCAAGGAGGGCGACGGGCCGGTGGTCCTGGCCTCCGCGGGCATCGGCTGCACCCCCACCGCGTCCATCCTCCGGTCCCTGGCCGAGTCCGGCTCCGACCGCCAGGTCCTGGTGCTTCATGCGGAAAGCACGCTGGACAGCTGGGCACTCCGCGGCCAGATGACGGACGACGTCGAACGCCTGGACGGTGCGGAGCTGCAGCTGTGGCTTGAACAGCCCGTGGCTGGAGCCAAGGAAGGCTTCATGTCCCTGCGCGAGGTGGATCTTCCGGCTGACGCTTCCCTGTACCTGTGCGGCCCGCTGCCGTTCATGAAGAACATCCGCAATGAAGCGATCAACGCCGGCATCCCTGCCACCCGGATCCACTACGAAGTGTTCGGCCCGGACATCTGGCTGGCCAGCTGAACAAGTCCGATGGGAGAACGACGGCGGCGCCGCACCTTTCCTGGAAAGGTGCGGCGCCGCCGTCGTTATGCCTGTTTGTTGCGTGCTGCTTAGCTGTGGTCAGCCATGCGTTCCTTCAGGGCTTCAAGCTCGGCACGCAACGCGTCGGGGAGGGAATCGCCGAACTGTGCGTACCAGTCCTCGATGGAAGCCAGCTCGGCGTCCCATTCCTCCCGGTCCACGCGGACAGCTTCCTCCACGTGTGCGTGGGTGAGGTCCAGGCCGGTCAGGTCCAGCGAGTCGCCGGCGGGCACGTAACCGATGGGCGTCTCCACGGCACCGGCCTTGCCCTCGATGCGCTCGATGGCCCACTTGAGGACACGGGCGTTGTCACCGAAGCCCGGCCAGGCGAACCCGCCGTCGGCCGTGCGGCGGAACCAGTTCACCAGGAAGATGTGGGGCAGCCGCTCGGGGTTGGCCTTGCCGGAAACACTGATCCAGTGCTTGAGGTAGTCGCCGGCGTCGTAGCCGATGAACGGGAGCATGGCCATGGGATCGCGGCGGAGCCTACCCACCTGGCCGGCTGCGGCGGCAGTGGTCTCGGAGGAGAGTGTGGATCCCATGAAGATGCCGTTGGTCCAGCTGCGGGCCTGGGTCACCAGGGGAACCGTGGTCTTGCGGCGGCCGCCAAAGAGGATGGCGGAAAGCTCCACGCCTTCGGGGCTGTAGTATTCCTCGGCCAGCATGTCGATCTGGGAGATCGGCGTGCAGAACCGTGAGTTCGGGTGGGCGGCAGGCTTGTCCGAATCCGGGGTCCAGGAGTTCCCCTCCCAGTCGGTCAGGTGCGCCGGCACCTCGTCCGTCATGCCCTCCCACCAGACACCGCCGTCGTCAGTCAGTGCCACGTTGGTGAAGATGCTGTGGCCCTTGGCGATGGCGCGCATGGCATTGGGGTTGGTGCCCCAGCCGGTGCCCGGGGCTACACCGAACAGGCCCGCCTCGGGGTTGGTGGCGCGCAGTTCGCCTTCCTTGCCGATCCGCATCCAGGTGATGTCATCGCCGAGGGTCTCGACTTCCCAGCCTTCAATGGTGGGGTCCAGCAGGGCAAGGTTGGTCTTACCGCAGGCGGACGGGAAGGCCGCTGACAGGTAGTACGACTTCTTCTCCGGCGAGGTGAGCTTGAGGATGAGCATGTGCTCAGCCAGCCACCCTTCGTCACGGGCCATCACGGAGGCGATGCGGAGGGCGTAGCACTTCTTGCCCAGGAGGGCGTTTCCGCCGTAGCCGGAGCCGAAGGACCAGATGGACCGCTCCTCGGGGAAGTGGACAATCCACTTGTCCGGGTTGCAGGGCCATGCGACGTCGGCCTGGCCGGGTTCCAGCGGGGCTCCCAGGGAATGCAGGGCCGGGACAAAGAACGCGTTGGTCTCGGTGATCTTGTCCAGCACCCGGGTGCCGATGTTGGCCATGATGCGCATGGAGGCAACAACGTAGGCGCTGTCCGTAATCTCGACGCCGAACTTGGGGTCCTCAGCGTCAAGGTGGCCCATGACGAAGGGGATGACGTACATGGTGCGGCCGCGCATGGAACCGGCGAACAGCCCGCGCAGCTTTTCCTTCATCTCCGCGGGAGCCATCCAGTTGTTGGTGAACCCGGCATCGCGCTTGTTTTCCGAGCAGATGAAGGTCTGCTCCTCCACGCGGGCTACGTCTGCGGGGTCGGAGAAGGCCGCGAAGGAGTTCGGAAACAGGTCCTGGTTCAGCCGGGTCAGGGTTCCGGCGGCCACCAGCTCATCGGTCAGCCGGGTGTTTTCCTCTTCGGACCCGTCCACCCAGTAGATGCTGTCCGGCTGCGTTAGCTCTGCAACCTCTTCGACCCATGCCAGCAGACCGGCATGTGTGGTGGGTGCTTTCTCAAGCAGCGGCTTCTGCGCCAGATCGCCCATTGCGGTTCCCTTCCTCGGGTTCATCGGTGTGTGCTAAATGCTATGGTCCGGACCACTGGAGTTTTTTGGACGTATGCTGACCGTCAGAGGTCACAGAAGTAGAATTCCGCGGGAAATCAAGGAACTTCAGGCTGAAATTCTACGATTAAGTGACAAAGGTCACCTATACCGGTCTAGTAGCGGAGATTACAGGCGCTACGATTTGGCATCCCAGCCAACCCTCGCGTAAAGTAATTCGAGGTTCAGGGAGAGCGGTTCTTCTCCAGGAACACGGAATGCGCCCATAGCTCAGCTGGATAGAGCGTCTGTCTACGGAACAGAAGGTCAGGGGTTCGAATCCCTTTGGGCGCACCAACAAGGTCCGCACCGGTTCGCCGGTGCGGACCTTTTGCGTTGGGCCCACTTCCGCGTTGTCCCCGGCGTAGGCTGTCCCCATGATGCCCGAGCCTGTGAAGCAGGAATTTGACGTTGTGGTGATCGGCGCCGGCGCCGTGGGGGAAAACGTCGCGGACCGCGCCGCCCAGGGTGGCCTCTTCGTGGTGCTGGTGGAGGCGGAACTGGTGGGCGGCGAGTGCTCCTACTGGGCCTGCATGCCGTCAAAAGCGCTGCTTCGCCCCGGGACCGCGTTGCACGCTGCGCAAACGACGCCGGGCGCAAAGGAAGCCGTCACACGGACCCTGGATGCCGCGGCAGTGCTGAAGCGCAGGGACTATTTCACGTCCAACTGGCAGGATGACAGCCAGGTTGCCTGGGTCAAGGATTCCGGCATCGACCTCATCAGGGGCCACGCCTGGCTGACGGCCCCCAAGACAGTCCAGGTTGCGGGGTTGGACGGCACCTCCCACCAACTGGCGGCGCGCCACGCGGTGGTGCTGGCTACGGGTTCAGTGCCGAACACTCCCCCTATCGAGGGACTGGAGGACCTGCAGGTCTGGGGAACCCGCGAGGCCACCTCCGCCAGCGAGATTCCGGAGCGGCTCGCTGTCCTGGGCGGCGGCGTTGCGGGAACCGAACTGGCTCAGGCATACGCCCGCCTCGGATCCGCCGTGACGCTGGTGGCGCGCAGCAGGCTGCTGCGGAATTATCCGGAAGAGGCAGCCAGCCTGGTGGCCGCCGGCCTGCGCGCGGACGGAGTGGACATCCGGCTCAACACCGGGACGCAGGGAATCAGCGGGAACGATGACGGCACCTTCAGCCTGCAGCTGGCCGACGGGTCAACGGTCATCGCCGACAGGGTCCTGGTGGCCGTTGGACGCCACCCCGCCCTGGAAGGATTGGGACTGGAAAGTGTCGGCATCGAACCGGACGGCAGCGGGCACCTGGCCCTCAGCACGGACACGTCCGGTCTGGTGGAGGGCGTTTCGGGCGACGAACCGTGGCTGTACGCCGTGGGTGACGCCGCCGGCAAGAATCTGTTGACGCACCAGGGAAAATACGAGGCCCGGGCGACGGGCGACGCCATCGCCGCCCGGGCAAAGGGCGAACTGACCGGCCGGCCAGCGGACTGGAGCCGCTATTCACAGACCGCAAACCAGCAGGCCGTGCCCAACGTCGTGTTTACCGATCCGGAATTGGCAACCGTTGGCCGCACCCTGGAAAGTGCCCGCGAGGACGGCTACAACGCCTCATCGGTGGAACTTCCCATCCAGGTTGCGGGATCTTCGCTGCATTCGGAGAACTACGAGGGCTGGGCGCAGCTGGTGGTCGACGAGGAGCGCCAGGTACTGCTGGGCGCCACGTTCGCCGGAGCGGACGTCTCCGAACTCCTGCACGCAGCAACGATCGCCGTGGTGGGCGGGGTGCCGCTGGACCGCCTATGGCACGCGGTGCCCTCCTACCCCACCATTAGCGAGGTATGGCTGCGCCTCCTTGAAAAATACGGCCTGTAGGATCGGTGAGCGCGCTTATTTGAACTGACCGGTCAGTTCGGTTAGGCTTGCAGCGACGCATTCTGCGAAAGGCCACCCTTGCTCTCAGCACAGCTGCTCTCTGCCAAAGGGCGCAGGGATCCCCTGCTCCCGGCAACTTCCCTCCACGTGAACCGCGGCGAACTCCTCCTTGCCACCGGCGAACGGCAGGACCAACGCACAACGCTCGCACTGGTCCTCAGCGGCCGGATGAAGGCAAGCGGTGGTTACGTCAGCTGGGACGGCAGCGAGCGGATCAAACCGCGCCGCCTGGCGAGTGCCCTGGTGGACTCCCCCGGCGTCAACGAGCCCGAGCAGCACCTTAGTGTCCGGGACCTGGTGACCGAGGACCTGGCCCTCATCCCGCGCCACTACCGGGGCGCCCTGCTGAGCAGCCCGTGGCTGAAGGTGAACAGCTTCGAGGACATCGCGGGCCTCTGGACCGAGCAACTGGATCCCGGCCGCCGGCTCGAGCTCCTGATCGCGCTCGCGCTGGCCAATCCGAGCACGGACCTGCTGGTGGTCGATTCCCCTGACCGTCACAGTGCGGACGAGTCCCACTGGCTGCCGCGGCTGCAGCGCCTGGCGTCCGACGGCGGGCGGCCGCTCGCCGTCGTCGCGACGGTTGGTGCGCTCCCGCCGTCGTGGAACGGACCCAGCGCCGCCATAGGCAACGCCGCCACCGTGGACTCAGCCACAGGGGACGCCGCCGAAACTGCTGAACTCGAAACAGAGGTTGCCAAGTGACTGTACTGCGGCTGGCCCGCTCCGAACTGAAGCGGATGACCGGCGGGCTGCTGCCGAAGCTGACCATCCTGGCGCTGACCATGGTCCCGCTGCTGTACGGCGCAGTGTACCTTTACGCAAACTGGGACCCCTATGGCAACCTCGACCACATCGACGCTGCCCTGGTTGTGGAGGACGCCGGCGCCCCGGCCAGCGACGGCCGGCAGCTTGAGGCGGGAGCGAAGGTGGCGGACAGCCTGGTGGACGGCAACCTGTTCCACTGGATACCCGTAGCCACCACGGAAGAGGCGGACCAGGGGGTCAGCAGCGGCGAATACGCGTTCGCCCTGAAAATCCCCCGGGACTTTTCCGCCAACCTGGTGTCCTCGGGCAGCTTTGACTCCGCCAACCAGGCAATGTTGAACGTCACCACCAACGATGCCAACAACTACCTCCTGGGCACCATCGTGGATAAGCTCACCACCGCCGTCCACAGCACGGTCGCCACGGAGGTGGGCGAGGAAACAGCCAACCAACTGCTCACCGGCTTCGGCACCATCCACACGCAGATGGTCAAGGCGGCCGACGGCGCCAGCGGGTTGGTGGACGGGGCGGCACGGCTTCGCGACGGAGCCGCCTCACTCCGTGAGGGCACATCCGGGCTGGCCACCGGTGCCGGCGAGCTTTACGCCGGGCAGGCCAAGCTGCGCGACGGCGCCAACCAGCTGACCGACGGTGCGGGCCAGCTCAGCAGCGGGCTCTCCACCCTCAAGGACAAGACGTCCACGCTGCCCACCGATTCCCGTACCCTCGCTGCCGGGGCGGCCCAGGTGGCGGCAGGCAACGCGCAGCTGAACGCCAAGGTACAGGACGTTGCAACCCAGTTGGAGGCCGCAGACCAAGGGCTCCGGACACGGGTGGTCGAATCAAACAGCAGGCTCATGGCGGCCGGCGTCCTCACGCAGGAGCAGGCGGACAGCATTCTGGCCGACTTCGACGCCACAGCAAGCTCCAGCCCCATGGCCGCAGCCAAAACGGGGATCCAGGCAGACGCCGCACAAATCCAGCAACTCGCCAGCGGTGCAGAGTCCGTCAGTGCCGGCGCGGCGCAGCTCGCCGCAGGCACGCCCGCGCTGAGGGACGCCGTCTCGCAGGCTTCGTCAGGCGCTGACCAGCTGCACACGGGGGCTGCCGCGCTGGCCACCGGAGAGCAGGCCGCGCTCGACGGCGCCGGCCGGCTCGCCGAGGGAGCAAGCAGGGTGGACGCCGGGGCAGCCCGCCTGGAGGAGGGCGCCGGTACGGCCGCGGACGGCTCCCGCAGGCTGGCGGACGAACTCGGCAAGGGCGCAGGGCAGGTGCCCAACCCGGACGACACCCAAAAGAGCAACCTCTCCCGGGTCATGGCAGACCCGGTGGCGGTCAGCAACGTCTCACAGGCCAAGGCCGAATCGTACGGCGCCGGGCTTGCCCCGTTCTTCCTCACCCTCGCGCTGTGGATCGGCATCTTCATGCTGGTCCAGGCCATGCGCCCCATCACCCAGCGGGCGCTGGCGTCCAATGCGGCGTCCTGGAAAATCGCGCTGGGCGGCTGGCTGCCGTTCCTTGCGGTCTCTGTGGTCCAGGCAACCCTCCTTACCCTGGTGGTTAACCTTGCACTGGGGCTCAATCCCGCCCATCCGGTCCTGATGTGGCTGCTGATGCTCGCCGCGGCGATGGCGTTCAGTGCCATCATCCAGGGCGTTGTGGCGTTGCTTGGATCGCCCGGGAAACTCGTGGTGCTCGTCCTGCTGGTCCTGCAGCTGGTGTCTTCCGGCGGGACCTTCCCCTGGCAAACCACTCCGCAGCCGCTCCACGTGGTGCATGAAGTCCTGCCCATGGGCTATGTAGTGACCGGAATGCGGCACCTGGTCTATGGCGGGGACCTGTCCATGATCGCGCCCACAGTCCTGGGCCTGGTGGGCTATACCGCGCTCGGTGCTGCACTGTCCACGCTTGCCGTGCGCAGGAACAAGTACTGGACCCTGAAGACGCTGAAGCCTGAGATTGCAGTATGAGCATGGAGCCATCCAGGGCAGCGAAAAGCCTCCGCCCCGCCCGGACTACCGCCACGCGCCAGAAACTCTTCGACGCGTCCATGGAGCTCATCGGCGAGCGGGGTGCCGCGGGCGTCACGGTTGATGAGATCGCCGCTGCGGCAGGCGTCTCCAAGGGGACCGTCTACTACAACTTCGGCAGCAAATCAGAGCTCATCGCGCAGCTGCTGCGGCATGGGGTGGACATCCTGAAGGCCCGCCTGATGGGAACACCGGAACAAGGAGCTGACCGGCCAAAAAGCCTGGACGGGGCCGGAGGCGTTCAGGCCAGTGACCCGCTGCTGGCCATGGAGGCAATGATCGGCCAAGCCCTGGACTTCATGGCCGAATACCCGTCCTTCGCGCGCCTCTGGGTCAGCGAAAACTGGCGCATCCCCAGCGAGTGGCAGGGCACGTTCGCGGTCCTGCGCGGCGAACTGCTCGCTGTGATCGGGGAGGCGGTGGAGAAGGTGGCGCAGGCATACCCCGTGGACTCCTCGATTTCCCGGGGCAGCCTGGAAACCGCCATCTTCGGGGCCTGCTTCGTGGTGGGACTGGACCGGCAGACGTACCACCCCGAGCGGACGCGTGACCAAAGCGTTGCAGCAATCATGGCCATCATGCGCGGCTACGTGCTGAAGCAACCCCCGGCTCAGGGATGATGGGACGCATGGGGAAGAGCGGAAAGTTTGCGGTTGTTGCCGGTGTTGTTGCGGCCGGCCTGCTGGTGCTGACCGGGATGACGCTCGCCGAACCAGTGTTCGTGGCGTTCCTCGGCGTCCTGGCGCTGGCATGCCTGGCATGCATCATGGAGATCCTGAACCGGGGGCGGCGCCTGGCCCTGCTGGCAGCCGGCGCGGGCACCAGCCTCACCATCGGTTTTTCCCTCGCCTTCGTCAGCACGTGGGAACTGGCGTTCGCAGGCGAGTCCTCATTCATCGGAACGCCGCTGCCTACCCACGACCCCGACAACTACTTTTTCGGTGCTGCCGCCGCAGGCCTGGTGACCCTGCTCGTGCTGTTCCTGGGCGCTGCCTGGCCCCGCGGGCGTCGGCTGCAGCCGCTGTCGCGGAAGGACACGGCCGGACGGGGCACGGCCGGACGGGGCACGGCCGGACGGGGCAGGGCCGTACGGGGCGCGGCTGGACGGGGTACCACTGGACGGGGCACCGCTGGACGGGGCACCGCTGGTGGAAAGAGTACGGCCGGCAGGGGCACGGCAGGCCGCGGCACTTCCGTCAAGGGACGGACGACGGCGGCCGGCAGGCCCGCGGCCACGGCAACAGCAACGGCAACGGCCTCGGGGCAGCGCAAGCCGGCCCCGCAGGCGGCGACGCCGCGGACCCGCGGCGAGGGAACCGGGGGCCTCCGCGCACCTGCCCGGGTGCCCTCCACGCCAGCCACCCGGCCGTCGTCGTCCGCCTCCCCTGCCAG
The DNA here is from genome assembly GCF_006151685.1 of Arthrobacter sp. BB-1. NCBI lineage: Bacteria > Bacillati > Actinomycetota > Actinomycetes > Micrococcales > Micrococcaceae > Arthrobacter > Arthrobacter sp. BB-1. The sequence goes on along the minus strand of NZ_VDEV01000007.1, from coordinate 11,599 downwards.
GACACCGCCGTCGAAAACCGGAGCCAAACCCACACCGCGCCGGTGACCCCGCCCGTCCCCTCCGGACTGGGGGCAGCTAGTGGGCCCGGGGAACCTTGAACCTGGTGATGCGCGCGTCCTGTCCGTCCAGCTCCGCCCAGGATTTCTCCGTTTCCAGGACGGTGAGGGCATTCGTGGGGTACCTGGTGGCGGCGTCCATGTAGGCGTCGTGGTCCGAATCCCGCGAGGCCAGGTGCATTGCCAGATCCTGGACGCCCGGCAGGTGCGAAATCACCATCAGTGTGGTCACGGTATCCGGAACGTGGTTGATCACCGTGAGCATCCGGAGTGCCGAGGCAGCGTAGAGCCCGTCCTCAAGCTTGGGGGTGGGCGCCTTGTCTCCGAGTTCGGAACACACCCACGTACAGGTCTGCCGGGTCCGCAGGGCGCTGGAGCAGAGGATGAAGTCCGGGACGATGTTGTGCTTGAGCAGCCAGCGGCCGGCCAGGGGCGCCTCCCGGTGGCCCCGCTCCTCCAGCGGGCGCTCGTGATCGGCCACCCCGCCAGGCCAGTCGGCCTTGGCATGGCGCATGATCACAAGCCGTCGAAGATGGTGCCCACTCATGCCCCAAGCCTAGCGGGAGGGACCAGCCAGAAGCAGCGTCACGCAGGGCACGCTTTCAGCCTCGCCCGGGAAGACACACGGCGGAAACTCAGGCCTCGCCACCAAAGCAGAGCTCAAAAGCGTGCCCACAGTGACGCGAGCCCCATCAGCCGCGGAGGCGGCCCAGTGCCTGGAGAGGCCGGGACGCGCAGCAGGTGGTGCCTGGGTCATGCCGGTCGCCGTAGCGCAGCGAGGCGTCCTGAAAGCGCCGTTGTTGCGTGAGGCACGAGCGCAGGCGCCGAAGGATGCCTCGCGAGAGCGAAGGCGACCAGCCCGGCAGGAGCAGGTCGCCTTCGCGCGAAAGTGAGTTAGATCGAGTATTCCGGAGCGGCCCAGACCACAACTTCGGGGTGCTCGTAGAACCGGTATCCCTGGCCGCGGACCGTGCGTACGGTATTGGCGAGGCGGCCCAGCTTGGAGCGCAGCCGGCGGATGTGGACGTCGATGGTGCGCTCGTTGGGGACCTCTTCGGCGTTGCGCCACAGGCCTTCCAGGAGCTCGTCGCGGCCCACGGTGCGGGTGCCGTTCTCCACCAGGTAGTTCAGGAGTTCGAACTCCTTGAACGTCAGGTTGAGCGACTCGCCGTCCAGGTGGACTTCGCGGCGGGCGAGGTCGATCAGGACACCGGACGGGCGTGGCTCCTGGGCCTGCGCGGGACGCGCGGCCTCAGTGCGCGGGCGGGTGTTGACGGTGGGGTCACCGAACGTGGAACGGACGACGTCAAGCGCGGAACCGGGGGTGCCTGCGGGAGCCACTGCGACGGCTGCGTAGCTTTCGGCTCCGGACACCAGCGACTGGGCGTAGGCACGGATCTCCTGGGCCAGCTTGGCGATGGATGTCCCGGCGGCTGCCGCGGTTTCCTCGTCGATGCCCATGTAGAGGACGAAGCCGCGGGCAACGTTGTCATTGGCGACAGGACGGACGGCAGCCGGGCCGGCCACTACGGGGGTGGGGGCCGTCATCGGTGCAGCCTCCGCCGGCTGGACGGCGCGGAGCTGCCCGTAGGAATTGGGGTTGAAGCCCTGGGGCGCGTAGCCCTGGGCAGGAAAGCTGCTTCCGGAAGCAGAGGGAGCAAGGGCAGGGCGGGGGCCGAAACCGGGGCGGAGGCCGGAGGCCTGGCCCGCCTTGGCGGCGTTACGGACGGAGATGTGGACGTATCCGGATGCAACTGTCATGTTTGCTTACCTCAATGTGAATGGCCGTCATCACGGCCCGAATGCTGGGTTTCCCCGCAATGCGAACTGGGGAGGGGCGCCCGACGCTGGGCTGGGGGCGAATGCCTAAGAACTTCGGAGGGTGGGAAGGTCAGGCGTGCATTCGACAACAGCGCATGTCGGCAGCAGCGGATGTGCTGGGCCAATATTCTGCGGCTGCAGGTGCTGTTGAGTTCTTGTTCACATTGGAAGTGTGCAGCGTAACAATGACAACTTGCAAGTAACAATGGACCGGATCGTCCGCATTATGAGACGAATTGGGCTAATGTGCCGCAGATCACGATTCTGGCATAGCCGCAAAAATAACGCTTGTTATCCGTTACCAGCCGCCAACATGGCCGGACTGCAGAATGATATTCGACGGAACAGCGCTCAGGCGTCCACATATTCAACACCCGGACTGATAGGGAAATCCCACTCACCGCGCCGCTGGCGTGTCCAGCCGCCTCCAATTCCGGACAAGAAAATTTCCACGGACGGGCAGCAGAAGCCGGCGGCAGGGGTCTGCAAATGCCTGGCGGGCAATTCGGCAGCGGCAGCAAGGCGGCAGCAAGGTGGCAGCAAGGTGGCAGCCGAAACAAGGCAGCAGCACCGCGGTACCAGCCGTTGCGGACGTTCAGCTCGCTAGGCTGGGATTCACAGCTTGGGCACAGGAACGCCATAGCCGGGCTTAAACCAATGATCGGAGAGTTGTTCCATGGCCACTTCGCACTCCATGACAAACAACCTCCCCAAGCTCACCCATCCGGACGGCTCCCCCATCAGGGCGCTGGTGGTGGATGACGAACCCAGCCTCTCTGAACTCATGAGCATGGGCCTGCGCATGGCGGGCTGGTCAGTGGCGGTTGCCGCCGATGGTCCCGCAGCGGTAAAGCTGGCCAAGGACTTCCGCCCCGACGTCCTGGTCCTGGACGTCATGATTCCGGGGTTCGACGGCGTCGAGGTCCTGGGCCGGATCCGCGCCTTCGCGCCCGAGGTCCCCGCGCTCTTCCTGACTGCCAAGGACGCTGTCCAGGACAGGATCGTGGGCCTGGCTGCCGGCGGGGACGACTATGTCACCAAGCCGTTCAGCATGGAGGAAGTCCTGCTGCGGCTGCACCGGCTGGTCCAGCGGTCCGGCGTTGCGGCCATGGACACTGCCGAACTGGTGGTGGGAGACCTTGTGCTCAACGTCGACACCCGGGAGGTGACCCGCGCGGGCGAGGAGCTCCAGTTGACGGCCACCCAGTTCGAGCTGCTGCGCTACCTCATGGAAAACCCCAAGCGCGTCATCAGCAAGGCCCAGATCCTGGACCGGGTGTGGAATTACGACTTCGGCGGACAGGCAAACATCGTGGAGCTCTACATTTCCTACCTGCGCAAGAAAGTGGATGCCGTGCAGCCGCCCATGATCCACACCGTTCGGGGCGCCGGGTACGTCATCAAACCGGCGGAGTAGGCGCGCCATGACCTCCGTGCAGACGGCGGAGCCGCAGCGCCGGAGGTGGCTCAGGCCCAACACCTGGCATCTGCGGACCCGGCTCATCCTCCTGGCCATGGCGCTGCTGGTCGCCATCTGCGGTGCAGTGGGCGTGGTGAGCTATGCCTCCATGGACGCTTTCCTCACGCGCCAGCTGGACGAGCAGCTGGGCCAGGCCGCAGCCCGCTCCAACGATCCCGGCCGCCCTCCGTCCGGCGGCTTCAATGGCAGGGACCCCCTGGATTCCCGCGGCCAAAGCGTGGGAACGCTGAACGCCCGTATCCTCAACGGCCAGGTCAACAGCGCTGGCTTCCTCGCAGCGGATACCACCCGCGCCGCGCTGTCCACGGAGGACAAGCAGGTCCTGCTGGCATTGGCCACCGACGCCCGGCCTATTGACCGCACGCTTTCAAACGGCGACTACCGGCTGGTCGCGGTCAAAACCAGTTTCGGCGACGTCCTGGTCACCGGGCTTCCCCTGGCGGCCAAGGAGAGCACGCTCACGTCCCTGGTCTGGACCTTCGTGGTTGTCTCGCTGGGCGGGTTGCTCCTGATCGGGCTCGTGGGCACGGTCCTGATCCGCCGCACCATGAAGCCCCTTGAGCAGCTCTCCGAGGTGGCCACGCGCGTTTCACAGTTGCCGCTGGATGCCGGTGAGGTAGCACTTGCTGTACGCGTACCGCCGTCGAACTCCAATCCCGGAACTGAGGTGGGCAGCGTGGGGCACGCACTGAACCTCATGCTGGACAACGTTGCCAATGCGTTGCAGGCGCGGCAGAAGAGCGAAACCAAGGTGCGGCAGTTCGTGGCCGACGCTTCCCATGAGCTGCGCACGCCGCTGACCGCAATCCGCGGCTACACCGAGCTGATGAGGATGACAGAAAATCTCACTGCGGACGGGGAGAAGTCGCTGGCGCGGGTCCAAAGCCAGTCGGAACGGATGACCGCCTTGGTGGAGGATCTCCTGCTGCTCGCGCGGCTTGATGAAGGCCAGCCGCTGAAGCTCAGCGAGGTGGACCTGACCCAGCTGGTGGTGGAAGGCGTCAGCGACGAAAAAGTCGTGGCTCCCGGGCACACCTGGCGCCTGGAGCTTCCCGACGAGCCGGTGGTGGTCAAGGGGGATCCATCCCAGCTGCGGCAGGTGTTGATGAACCTGCTCTCCAACGCCCGCAAGCACACCCCTCCCGGCACCACGGTGGTCACGGGCGTGGGGAAAACGCCGGAGGGCGCCGCGGTGGTGACGGTAACGGACGACGGCGGCGGCATTCCGCCTGAGTTCGTGGACCACGTCTTCGCGCGGTTTGCCCGCGCAGACGCGGCCCGCGCGGGCACCGGCAACGTTGCCGGGGCCCCCGCCGCTGAGGGAACCAGCGGCCTGGGGTTGTCCATCGTCGAGTCCATCGTCGAGGCCCACGGCGGACGGGTAACGGTAACGTCGCAACCGGGCCGCACGCAGTTCACCTTGCAGCTGCCCATGTTGCGCGGAATGGCGCAAGGCGACGCGCCGTCGTCGTGATCCCCGTTACCAAAATGTGACTTTCGTGCTGCACTCCTGTACCGTCGATGGGGTGCGTTCCGCGATCGGACCGCATATCCCGGGTTGACGCCAAGCTCTGCCACTTCCCGGATTCCTCTTGAGCAACGGCAGAGGCGGGGGACCCACCGTCCCGGGCACTGAATGCCCTTGGGGTTAAGCCTGCACGTGATTTATCCGTGCGGCCGGATGCCCTCATCCGAACCCGACAGCTAACTCCGCAGGTGTGAGAGGCGATCCATCATGTCAAAGTTCCTTGTAAAACCACGCCCGCTTTCAGGTTCCGACGCCAGCGCCCCGCGCGCAGCAGGCAAAATCCCGTCCTTCGGCCAGCGCGCCGCGATCCTGGCAGCGTCCTGCGCCCTCCTCGTTGGAGTCGGCGCCGCGGGCCAGGCCACTGTCACCAGCGCCCGCGTGGCCGCCACTGAAGCGCAGGCCTCGGAGGCCCAGTCGAAGCTGAGCATGGAGCAGAGCGAAATCCGTGCCAACCCCGCGCCTGCCGCCCCGGCAGAACCGATCAACGTTGTCCCGCAGGCCGCCGAACCGGCTCCAGCCCCGGCCGCGGAACCCGCGCCAGCTCCTGCGCCCGAGCCGGCACCTGCCCCGGCGCCCGAACCGGCACCCGAGCCGGCACCCGTCGTCGCGGTTAACGATCCTGCAGGCGCCCAAGCGTACGCTGCCGGTCAGCTGGCTTCCTATGGCTGGGCACCAGACCAGATGCAGTGCCTGCAGACCCTGTGGACCAAGGAATCGGACTGGACCACCACGGCCACCAACCCGAGCAGCGGCGCCTACGGCATCGTCCAGTCCCTGCCGGCTGAGAAGATGGCCAGCGCCGGCGCCGACTACCTCACCAACTACCGCACGCAGATCAACTGGGGCCTGGACTACATCCAGGAGCGCTACCAGTCCCCGTGTGGAGCACTGAACTTCCACTACGCCAATAACTGGTACTAAACCGAGGCAGCTTGCCCCTCGCGGTCCAGTACGTCCCGGCCCGGGATGTACTGGATCGCCCACCGGTTCCCGTCAGGGTCGGCGAAGTACACAAAATGGCCCCAGTCCTGCACGTCCACTTCGCTGACCTCCACCCCGTTGGCCTTCAGCTGCGCATGGGCGGCCTGGATGTCATTGACCACGAGCTGCAGGTTTGAGCCTGTGCCGGGAGGCGCATCCGTGAGCCCTTCCCCAATGCAGATGGAGCAGGCAGACCCTGGCGGGGTCAGCTGCACGAACCTGATGGAGTCGCTGGGCCGCTCGTCGAAATCTGCGTTGAAGCCCACTTTGTTGACGTAGAAGTCTTTGGCGCGGTCCACATCGGACACGGGCACAAAAACGAGTTCCAGTTTCCAGTCCATGCGCACAGGCTAAGCCTTGTGTTGGGAAGCGGGAAAGGCTTGAGTCCTAGCCTGCGATGCCGTACAGCCGGTCGCCGGCGTCGCCGAGGCCGGGGACGATGTAGGACTTTTCGTTGAGCTTCTCGTCGATGGACGCCAGGACAATGGTGACGTTTGCGCCGGAGAGTTCTTCCTCCAGCTTGGCCAGGCCTTCCGGCGCGGCGAGCAGGCAGATGCACGTGACATCGGAGGCGCCGCGCTTGAACAGGAACTTGATGGCTTCGCGCAGTGTTCCGCCGGTGGCAAGCATGGGATCCAGCACGAAGATCTGCCGGTCGGTGAGATCCTCAGGGAGCCGCTCGGCGTAGGTGATGATGTCCAGGGTTTCCTCGTCACGGGCCATGCCCAGGAAGCCCACTTCAGCGGTTGGGACCAGCTTGGTCATGCCCTCCAGCATGCCCAGTCCCGCGCGAAGGATGGGGACCACCAGTGGAGTGGGTTTGGTGAACGCCGTGCCCACGGTGGTGCTGACGGGGGTTTCGATGGTGACGGGCTCGGTGCGGACCTCTCGGGTGGCCTCGTAGGCGAGGAGGGTCACCAGCTCCTCCGTCAGCTGCCGGAAAACCGGGGACGGGGTGTTTTTGTCCCGGAGGACGGTGAGCTTATGGGCGACCAGCGGGTGGTCAACAACGAGAGTGCGCATGGGTCAAAACTATCACCCGGCATTACCCTCGCCCCGGTCGGTGTGCCGCCCGTCATGGTGCACCGCGTCGGCCACTACATCCCGCACCACGGGGCGTTCAAACGTGGGCGCAGGGCCTGCGTGCTCGCGGCGCCGTATCAGGTGGAACAACCGGTGGGCCAGGATCACCATGCACACCCAGGCGAGGCCAAGGAACCAGCCGGCCATCACATCGGTCAGCCAGTGGTGTCCCAGGAAAACCCTGCTCAGGCCCATGGCGATGATAAAGATGGCGCCGGCCGTGATTGCGGCGATCCTGGCCCAGAGGATCCGGAACTGAAGGCACATCAGGTAGACCAGGACCCCGATCACCACCGTTGTGTTCAGGGTGTGTCCGCTGGGGAAGGACGGTGTGGTTTCATAGGGCGGCACAGCCTCCGAATGGTCCGGCCGCGCCCTGCCCACCAGGCGCTTGCCCAGGGTGGTGGCCGTTGTGGAAACGAGGGCAGCACCGCCCACCAGGACGATGGGCCGCCAGGTCCTGCTCAGGAATGTCAGCCACGCGGTGAGGATGCTGGCAAGAATGGGCATCCCGATCCCGCCGCCCACGTTGGTAAAGCCCGTGGCGAAGGCATCCACGTCCGGGTTCCGCAGCGATTGGGAGTATTCCAGTGCAGGAATATCGAGGCTCGCCAGCCCTTCCTCGTCCACCACGTTCGCGTACACCTCGGCGCCGAGCAGGGCCAGGGCGACCACCAGTGTTCCCCCAATGATCATGGTCAGCCACAAGGCGGCATAGGGCTTGATCCACTTGTCCATGCGGTCTCGGACGGTGCTCACTGTGCCTCCCGGCGGCTGGGCGTCACGGGCTTTGGTTATCCCACGAAACTATCATTGAGCCATGGTCTCCGCAGATAAAAAATTCGACGCGTGGATGGGCCTTGCCCTGGCTGAGGCCCGCCGCGCCCTCGCCACGGAGGATGTGCCGATTGGTGCGGTGGTGCTGGGGCCCGACGGCGCCGTGCTGGGTTCCGGGCGGAACCAGCGGGAGGAGCTGGGCGATCCCACTGCTCATGCCGAAATGGTTGCTATCCGCGAGGCGGCGGACCGGCTGCGCCAGCTTTCACTGCTCGACGGCGGAACCGGGGACGGCTGGCGGCTTGCCGATTGCACCCTGGTGGTAACCCTTGAGCCCTGTGCCATGTGCGCCGGCGCCGTTGTCCTGGCCCGGATTCCCCGCGTGGTCTTCGGGGCGTGGGATGAGAAGGCGGGGGCGGCCGGATCCGTGTTCGACGTGCTCCGCGAGCGCCGTCTGAACCATTGGGTTGAGGTCTACCCCGGTGTGCGCGAGGCGGAATGCGCCGGACTGCTGCGTGAGTTCTTCGCCGGGCACCGTACGCGGCTCTAATTCCGGATGGCGTCCAGCACCACGGCCGCTGTGCGCTCCCAGCCCGGCAGCCTGTTCCTGGCCTGAACCGCCCTCTCCCGCCAGGAAGCCCTGGTTGCGGGGTCCTCCAGCCAGCTGCGGAGGACCTGGGCAAGCAGGGCGGGGTTGGCAGGGTCATCATCGGCGGGGAACGCAACCTTCGCTCCTGGAAGCGGGCCGCCGTCGTCGTCCGTTCCCGATGCGCCGAGGCGCAAGGCTTCAACCGCGCCCGTTCCGTCGCGCACGATAACGGGGATACCCCGGGCGAGCGACTCAGTGACCACCATGCCGAAAGCCTCAGCGCGGGAGACCAGCAGGCTGAGATCCGCCCGCTGCCATGCGCTTTCCAGCGGCTGGCCGGTCAGCTCGCCGGTGAGCTGGATCCGCCCGTCCAGCCCGTTCGCATGAACGGCGGCGCGAACCTTGCCGGTGTACCCGCTGTCTGCCTGGTCCGATCCCACCAGCGATGCCGTCCAGTCGAGGTCCTGCAGCAGGCCCAACGCCTCAACCACAAGCAACTGGTCCTTGTTGGGCAGGAGTGCGGCCACGGTGACGATATGGGGCGGCGCGGATCCTCCGGCCAAGGGCGCCGGATCGGTGCCGGGAAGGGCAACCTTGAGCCCGCGAAGGCCGTGGCGCGCCGCCAGGACATCCCTGGCCCAGGTGCTGGTGCACAGCACCCCGGCGGCGGCGCGCAGGGACCTCGCCTCGAGCCCGTGGCGGGCGGGGGCCGGCATGTGGACCAGCACCCAGGTTGCCCGGCCGGCTTTGGCCGCGAACTCCAGCTCATCCGGCGCGCCCATGGCGATCAGCCCGTCCACCAGCGTCACGATGCCCTGCGGCCGTGCACCCTGCTGGCTTGTGCCCTGCTGGCTTGCCGCTTGCTGGCCCGCGCCCTGCTGGCCCGCGCCCTGTTGGCTTGCCGCTTGCTGGCCCGCACCCTGCTGTTCCGCGTCCTGCTTGCCCGCGCCCTGCAGTCCCGCGTCCTGTTCCCAGGCGCCGAGGAGGCTGCCCAGCCGGCGCCGCGCGTGTGCACTGGCTTCCGGCCAGGCGCCGTCCACTGCGATCACTTCGACTTCTGTCCCCAAAGCCTCCATGCCCTGCACCAGCCGCGCGTTGTAGACGTTGCCGCCGGAATGGTGGTGGATATTGCCGGGGACCAGCAGTCGGATGCGGGGCACTGGATCAGGCTGCCGGCAGCAGGTCCAGCGAATAGGTGGCCCAGGCGTCCGGGTTCTCGCGCAGGGTGACGTCGATGCCCGCAAGCTGCCCGCCGTCGTCGTCATCCTTCAGCTTGTCCGCAACGGACTGGGCAATGTACTCGGCCAGCGCCTCGGTGGTGCTGAGTTTGCCCGTGAAGTCCGGGTGCTCGTCCAGGTTGCGGTAGTTCAGGCCTGCCAGCACCTCCTCGATCAAGGTGCCGGCGGCGCCGATGTCCAGCACGATCGCGTCATCGTTAAGCGTCCGACGGCGGAAGGACACCTCGGCCACAAAGGTTGCCCCATGCAGTGCCTGGGCGGGCCCGAACGCCTCACGGGGAAGGCTGTGGGCGATCATGAAGTGGCGGCGGACGGTCAGGCTGAACATGGGCTACCTCTGGTCTTCTCGGGTCTGGCGGGAATCTTCGTTCTGGGCGCCTTTGTTTCGGCGGTCTTCGTCGTGGGGGTACTCAATCACGTGGCACAAGGCCTCAAGGTTCCCGTGGGCGAGGTCCTGCACGGTGTCAGGCAACTCGGCGAACGGCGAGGTACCGGTGAGGAAGGTGTCGAAGACGGGGTCCTTCAGCAGCGAGACGGCGAGATCCAGGCGGTCGGCGCTGGTCCGGCGGTGCCGGCGGGCGCGTGCCACCACACCTACCTGGCTGGCCCTGATGGATAGCCGCCGGGCATGGAAGTCCTCCCCCAGCGGCAGGGTCACCTCCCGGTTGGCGTACCAGGACATCTCGATGACGTCCCCCTCGTCGCCCACGAGCTGCAGGCTCCGCTCAAGGCCTTCCTGGGATGCAGAGCAGTGAAAGACGATGTCGCAGTCGGCCAGGGCGTCATCCGGGTGGGCAAAGTCCACACCCAGGGAATCCGCCAGGCGCTTCCGGCCCGGATCCAGGTCCACCAGCTGCAGCCGTTGCAATGGGAAGGTCCTCAGCAGGGTGGCAACCATGCCGCCCACAAGGCCCGCTCCCACCACTGCAATCCGGTCACCAAGGCGCGGACCCGCTTCCCACAATGCGTTGACCGCGGTTTCCACCGTCCCGGTGAGCACCGCCCGGCGGGAGGGGACGTCGTCAGGGATTTTCGTCAGTGAACTGACCGGCACCACGTAGAGGTCCTGGTGGGGATTCAGGCAGAAGACGCGCTTCCCGACCCAGCTTTCCGGCCCCTCCTCCACCACCCCCACGGACAGGTACCCGAACTTCACCGGCCCGGGGAAGTGTCCCTCCTGGTGGGGCGCCCGCATCTCCTCGGCAACCCGGGGCGGAACAGCGCCTGCGTGGACCACCATTTCCGTGCCCTTGCTGATGCCCGAATACAGGGCGCGGACCAGGGCCTCGTCCGGCCCGCGGGCCGGCAGCTCCTCGGGACGAAGCTCCCCGTGCTCCTTGGCGGTGGTCCAGTAGGCGGTTGCGTGCATGGGACTGGATTGATTAGTCATCTTGCTGATGAATCTAGCGGGCCCCGTGCGTGGTGGAAAGTTCGACGGCGGCATACCCCCGGTTCCGTCCCTTCCTCCCTGACGGGAGACGCACTCCGCGCAGCCGTCATCGTCACGATCACCACGAGGGCTTCATGACGTGACGCCGGTGCTTGCCTGGCAGGCCATTTCCCACCAGGCATCTTCGGGCAGCGGGTCCTTGGGCGGCTGGTACCCAGGCAGGAACCAGTCAGCATATGTGTCCTCCGGCAACTCCTCCTGGGGATACGGGTCCTGAGAAGACGGCTCCTGGGGATATAGATCCTGGGGCGACAGATCGGTTGGTGGAGGCCAGCCAGGAGATAAGTCATCAGGCAGCGGCAACTCCGAAAGGTCATCGGGTGGACGCCACAGTTCCGAAGGGTCATCGGCTAGACGCCACAGTTCCAGGAGGTCATCAAGCGCGCGCAGCTCGTCCGGCACAGCGCGTTCCGGCCAGTGGGGTGGTTCCCAGTCTTGGTGTTCGCTTGTGTAGTGGCGGCCGGTGGGTGAGGTCCAGCCGGGTGGTCCGGTTGTGGTGGCGGGGGTGGGTTTCCAGCCGCTGGTGTGGCGGAGTTTGTGGTGTTTTGGGCAGGGCTGGCCCAGGTTGCTGATTCCGGTGGTGCCGCCTTGGTGC
>NZ_VDEV01000006.1:0-12244 GCF_006151685.1 Arthrobacter sp. BB-1 | reverse complement strand
CCTCAGCCCACCGCTGGGAAAAAATGTTTTGGATTTTTCTTAGACCACCTCCGCCCGGGCAGTCACCAGCCTGTCCGGTCGGTCCCGTTTTGGGGATGGGCGCCTCGCTCCGGTACCCTATTGAGGTTGGTGACGTGTCCGAGCGGCCGAAGGTGCAACACTCGAAATGTTGTTTGGTGTAAAAGCCAACGTGGGTTCAAATCCCACCGTCACCGCCACTTGAAAGGTCCTGCTTTCCTTTAGACCAAGGGAAGCAGGACCTTTTCCCTTGCCGGGACGGAGCTGTTCCCGCTTGAGGGAAGCTCGGCCTTATGCCCCGTCGGCGAGGCATTCGCCCAGGCACAGGGCACAAGGCAAGACCCGCCGTCCCGCCTTGGAAAGCCAACTGAAAAACTCCTTCCCAATTGGGGCTTGCTCACAAATTCTGCGCAGTCAGCGGTGGATACGATGGGCGGACCGGACAGAGCCGTCCGGGGCAGATCGACCCAGAAGGAACCCATGGCCTCGGTGACGGTGGACGACATCCTCTCGGACCTCCCCCTGGGGTTCGCGAGCCTCGTCCTCCGGCCAGCGCAGGGATCCGCGATCGAACGGTTCCTGATCGTGGACGGCGAGGACGAGACCTGCAATGGTGATGGCGCCTTCGTCCTGTTGATCGGTGTCCGCGGTCGGTCCGCCTTGCCTGCCTTGCGGCGGCTGCGGCTCAGCGCGCCCCCGGTGGTTGCGGTCAAGGGAAGCCTCGAAGAGCTCTCCGAAGCAGAAGAGCTCCTGCGCGACGCCGGCACCGGCCTGCTCCTGGTGAACCCGGCGGCGGACTGGGATCGCCTGTTGTCCATTGCCAAGGACCGGATCCAGCCGCGCAGCTACCAAAGTGAAGTCCTGACACTGCTGGAGGAAGACCTCTTTGCCATCGCCCAGACCACCGCCCGGCTAACCTCCAGCCATGTGGTGATCGAGGACGCGGCCAACAAGGTCCTGGCCTACTCCACCGTTTCCAATGACATTGATGAACTTCGGAAGGCCTCAATCCTGGCGAGGCGCGGCCCCCGGAAATACGAGCTGCTGCTGAAGGACCTCGGAGCCTACCGCGAACTGCACGGGACACGGCTCCCCGTGCGGGTTCCGGCCAGGCCGCAGGACGGACTGCGCGAACGCGTGGCCATTACCCTGTTCGCCGGGGACCGGATCATGGGCTACATCTGGCTCCAGGAGACCGGAGAAGGCTTCGGCCCGGATGTTGACCATGTGCTGAAAGGGTCTGCCGCCCGGACCTCAGCCGAGCTGATCCGTTACCGCAACCAGCAGTCGGTGCACATGCGTGAGGACAGGGTTACCCGGATCCTCTCAGGTCCGGCTGAGGCGGCAGCCAGCGCGCACAGTGAAAAGATCCCTGCCGGGCGACCGGCAGCGCTGATCCTGCTCGGAATTTCCGACGCGGAACCGCCGGCCGATGACGCCGCCCTGAAGCACGGCGAGCTTGCCAACCTGGCATCCATCCACGCGGCCGCGTACAAGGCCTCAGCCATAGTGGGCCAGTTCAAAGGTGACACAGCAGTGATCGTTCCGGGACTCCAGTCGAACGCCTCGGAACCCGGGATCAAGGGCCTTGCCGAGTCAATCGTGCGGGACGCCCGCAAACACCTCGGCATCAGCCCGTTTGCGGCGGTGGGCCCCGTGGTGCCCGATTTGCTGTCCATCCACTCCATCACCCGGATCACCGAAGCGTTGTTGGACTGCGTCGGCAGGTCTTCCCAAAAGACTGTGGCCACCGTGGATGACTTCGAGGGAGAAATCCTTTTCCGTGAGGCAGCACGGAATTTCTCGTCGTCGACCTTCCGGCATCGCAGCCTCTCGGCCCTCCTGCAGGATGATGCTGAACTTGCGGAAACCCTCCGGGTGTACTTCGAGTCTTCGCTCGATGTCTCGGCGTGCGCCCAACAGATGAAGCTGCACAAAAATACGGTCTACTACCGGATCAGCAAGGCATCCAGGGTGACCGGCCTGGACTTCGGCAACCCCCGGGACTCATTGGTGGCTTTGCTCCATATCCAGGAATGGGCCGGAACATCCAAACAAACATCGGGCAGGAAATGAACACCACGCTTGCGGCGCCGCCGCTCGGCCCCCTCCTCGAAGACCTCGTCCGCAGTCACCGCCCGCACGACGAAAGAGGCTCAGTACCGGCGAACATCCCGTTCCTGGCAGAAGTTCCTTTCAACAGGTTTGGCATTGCCGTTGCCACCGCTTCCGGCCAGGTCTTCAGTTCCGGGGACGCGGACGTCCCTTTCTCCATTCAAAGCATCTCCAAAGTGTTCACCCTGGCCATGGCCCTCCATGGCGACATAACAGGAAGGCTCTGGTCCCGGGTCCTGCGCGAGCCTTCCGGCACGGCATTCAACTCACTGGTCCAACTTGAAGTTGAACACGGGATCCCTCGGAACCCCTTTATCAACGCCGGCGCTTTGGTGGTCACGGATCACTTGATGGAAAGAACGTCCGACGCCGCCACGTGGCTTTTGCGGTTCCTCACCACCCAGGCGGGCAGCACCGGTCCGTACATCGATGAGGCGGCAGCGGCCAGCGAACTGTCCGGCAGCGCCCGCAACCTGGCATTGGCGCACTTCCTCAAGGACTTTGGCAACCTGAAGCAGACTGCGGAATCTGTGGTGGAAAACTACGTCCGCCAATGCTCCATCATGATGACCTGCATTGAACTGGCCAAGGCAGGGCTATTCCTCGCCCGGGAAGGACAGGGAACGATCGGACCGGTCCTGTCTCCCAGCGACGCCAAACGCGTTGGTTCCATCATGCTGACCTGCGGCATGTACGACGCAGCCGGGGAGTTCGCGTACCGGGTGGGCCTGCCCGGCAAGAGCGGTGTGGGCGGCGGCATCCTGGTCATCGTTCCCGGTGAATGCTCCATCTGCGTCTGGAGTCCCCGGCTCGATGCCAAGGGGAATTCCCTCGCCGGCACTGCCGCCCTCGCCGACCTTTCGGACCGCACCGGCTGGTCCGTTTTCTAACCCACCCGTTTTCTGGCCCAGGCGTTGCTGACCCATGCGCGCCCCGACGACACAACGCCTTTCCCTACCAGCAGGATCTTCTCCAGATCGAAAGGCGGTACCGTCCGCACTCGATGCGGCCCTGGCGGCCATCGAGGAGGATGGCGTGTTCGCCCTCGTCCACCTTGTCGTCGAACAGCGCGTAAAGGCGTATTGAGGCGCGGACCGGCAGGGGCAGCGCGGACTTAGCAGCAGGGTTCGGGCAAAGAGCAGCGGACAACGGCGGGAGGTCCCGTCGTCGTCCGCTGCTGTTGAGTGGCTGGTAACCTAAGCCGCTGCGCCCTCGACGACCCGCTTGGGCGTGACGGACGGAACGCCGTCGCCATCTTGCCCGTACAGCCAGTCGTTGTACTGGAAGTTGTTGTCCTTCCGGCTCTTGAACAGCAGGTTGCGCAAGGTGCGGGCCAGGCCGGACACGTGCCACGACTCGCCCCACACCCGGGCCGTGCGCTGCACCCGGGCGGTCCGGCCGGCGCGGACACTGTTGAAGTCGCGGAGGGCCTCGTCCCACCCGTCCTTGTTGATGCCGTCCGCAGTAAACACGGTGCCCGCGGTGGCATCCTGGAGGGCCGCAGCATCCTCAAGGGCCTGGCAGGCGCCCTGGGCCAGGTACTGGAGCATGGGGTGTGCGGCGTCGCCCATCAGCACCATCCGGCCGGCCACCCAGTTCTCGATGGGGTCGCGGTCGTACATGGGCCAGCGGATGCCGGTGGCCAGGTTCTTCAGCGCTTCCTGCACAGCCGGCACGCAGTCCTTGTAGGCCGCCTCGAGCTCGTCCACTCCCCCGTACTGCTCCTCGCCGCGTTCGAAGGAGGGCGACTTGAAGACGGCAACGGTGTTGAGCAGTTCGCCCTTGCGCAGCGGGTATTGCACCAGGTGGCAATCCGGGCCCAGGTAAACAATGACATCCTCCAGGTCGGCCTTCGGGGTCGCTGGCGTGATGGGCACGGTTCCGCGGTACGCCACGTACGCGGACGAGACGGGCTGGTCATCGGCCACGAGCGGGCGCAGGGTGGACCGCAGGCCATCGGCGCCGATCACCACGTCCGCCTCGAAGTCCACGCCGGCGGCAGTGTGCGCCACGCCGCGGCCGCCCACGGTCTCGACACTCTCAACCATGACGTCGTTGACGAGCTTGACGCCGGCGGCTTCACAGCCTTCCAGCAGGACACGGTGCAGGTCGCTGCGGTGGATCACAACGTACGGCGCGCCATAGCGTTCCTCGAATTCGCCGTTGAGCGTCTGGCGGGTGAGCTCCTCGCCGGTGACGGCGTCGCGGAACACCAGGTGCTTGGGCTGCACGCCGATTTCCAGTGCCTTTTCGAGCAAGCCCCAGCGGCGGAGGATGCGGGAGGCGTTGGGGGCCATCTGCAGCCCGGCACCCACCTCGCCGAATTCGGGGGCGCGCTCCACGAGGGTCACGTTGGCACCGTTCTCGCGCAGGGCGAGGGCTCCGGCCAGGCCGGCCATGCCCCCTCCGATCACCAGGACATCGGTGGACGTGGCGTGCTCAGACATTGCTAACTCCTGTTGTTGGGGTTGAAGAGGATACGGAAAGTTTTGCTTTGAGGTTGATGCCGACGGCGGTCAGCAGGACCGCGGCAACCGCGGCTGCACCGGCGAAGGCAAGGAAATTGGAGTTGACTCCCAGGCCGGCAGCCAGCAGGAGGCCGCCCACCTGGGGAGCTACGACGGCGCCGATCCGGCCAGTGCCCAGCGCCCAGCCAAGTGCCGTTCCCCGCAAGTGGGCGGGGTAGTGGCTCGCCACCGCGGCGATGATGAGGCACTGCGTGCCGTGGGTTCCCACGCCGGCGAGCACCAGCATGAGGTAGACGACGGACACAGGCGGTCCGCTCACCAGCACCACCAGCGCGACGGCGGCGACGCCGGCGGCTGCGATCGCCGTCGGAATTGGTCCAAAGCGCGTCCCCGCCCAGGCCGTGATGACGGAGCCGGCCACCGCACCAAGGTTCAGGGCAAGGGCGAAGGTCAGGGCGGAGCCCAGGTTGTAGCCCGCCAACTGCATGAGGTTCGGCAGCCACGTGCCCAACCCGTACCAAGCGAAGAGGGTGGCGATGGTGGCAACGGCGAAGAGCATGCTGATGCCCAGGTACGGGGCGCGGAGCAGGGACGAGAACCCGGAGGCGGTTTTGGCGGCACGTGTTCCTTCGCCGGCCGCAGCGTTGGTTTCGCCGGGCCGTGCCGTCTTGGCCGGTGTAAGGGTCTCGGGCAGGTACTTGAGCCCAAGCGGCACCACGATCACCAGTGCCAGCACAGCCACGAGGAACATCGCCTGCCAGCCGAAGGCCGGAATCAGCTGGATGCCCACGAGAGCCGCGATGGAGCCGCCGATCGGGACACCGGACATCATCAGGGTGGCCACGATGGAGCGCCACTTGGTGGGTACCAGTTCGGCCACCAGGGCATTCGCAGAGGGCACCAGGCCGCCAAGCCCGATGCCGGCCAGGAGGCGCAGGACTCCGAAGATGGCGGCGCTGGGAGCGAAGGCGCAGAGGACGGTGAAGACGGAGAACACGATGGCACATCCGAGGATGGTCCTGCGGCGGCCCCACGAATCGGCCATGCGGCCGGCGAAGATCGCGCCGATCATCATGCCCAGGAAGGCCATGGAGCCTACTGTCCCGGCGGTTGCCTTGGTCAGGCCCCATCCGGTTTCTGAAATGAGGGAGGACTGGACAGTGCCGTAGACGATGAGGTCGTAACCATCGAAGACCACCAGCAGCCAGCAGACAAGGACTGCCGCTGCCGAGGCCTTGGAGAACCGGCCGTGCCCATCATTGGACCCGGCATTGAACGCGTCATGGGACGTGGGGGCGGAAGCCCCGGGCGAGGACCGGTGCGTCGCTGCAGCGGGAAGTGTGTGATTCATCCCACTACTGTCATGGCCAGCCAAGATGAACCACAATACAATTCTGATGTGCAGAAAAAGCAGGACGCTCCGTCCACCTCCCCGACGGCTGGCCGCAAGCCTGCGCAGAAGAAGCCCGTGCAGAAGCGCCCCACCTATTCCATCGAGGCTGTGGACAACGCGCTGCAGCTCCTCCA
Source organism: Arthrobacter sp. BB-1 (assembly GCF_006151685.1). Taxonomy (NCBI): domain Bacteria; kingdom Bacillati; phylum Actinomycetota; class Actinomycetes; order Micrococcales; family Micrococcaceae; genus Arthrobacter; species Arthrobacter sp. BB-1. The sequence goes on along the minus strand of NZ_VDEV01000006.1, from coordinate 6,116 downwards.
GCTCCTGCGCGACGGCGGCACATTGCGGCTGAAGGATGCCGCCGAGGAGCTGGGGGTTGCCCCCTCCACGGCGCACCGCCTCTTGGCGATGCTGGTCTACCGGGGATTCGCCGTGCAGGACGAAACCCGCCGCTACGTTCCGGGCCCGGCCATGGGCGTGGGCCCGGCCGGGCTGAGCTGGACCAGGCTGCTGCGCTCGCTCGCCCAGCCCCACATGGAGCTGCTCTCCGCCCAACTCAACGAGACCGTGAACCTCATGGTGCGGGTGGGCACCAAGGTCCGTTTCCTGGCAACCGTTGAGGGGAACAACGTCCTGCGGGTCGGCGACCGGCAGGGGACCGTGATGCCCGCCAACAAGACCTCCGGCGGTAAGGCCATGCTGGCCGAACTGGAACCGCACATGCTGGACCAGCTCTTCCGCAGCAACAACGCCGAGATCGGCGGGGACACCATCCCGGATGACGAATATCCCGCCTTCCTCCGGGAACTTGAATCCATCCGGGCAAACGGCTTTGCAGCCAATTTCGAGGGCACCGAGGACGGGGTGAGCGCCCTGGGGATGGCGCTGCACAACCGGCACGGGCACGTGGTGGGCGCCCTCAGCGTCGCCACCCCCGCCACCCGCTTCCGGACGGTGTTCGACGCCGGCCTGGTCCAGGCGCTGCGCGAATGCTGCCGGCAGCTGGAGATCGACATTGCGGCGAACCCGGCAGAGCCGGACTAAACAGCGCCAGACTAAACAGCGCCGCACCAACCCGCCCGCACCGCAGCGGCCCGGAATTCTGAAGAGCAGAATATGTTGGAGCTCACACCACGTCCTTCCGTAGAGTCAAGCCACGCCAAAAAACTGTTCTGACCTACAAAGGAGGCCCACGTGTCCATCAGCGCCGAGAACACGACCCATGAATCAGTGGCCGCCGGGCTTACCGTCCCGGAGCCGACCCCGGAAGAGGCTGCCCAGCTTGAGCAGCTCTACAAGGACTTCGACAAGGAGAACCTGATTCCGCTGTGGACCGAGATCGGTGACCTGATGCCGATGGTCCCCACTCCCAAGGCCGTGCCGCACGTGTGGCGCTGGAACGACCTGTACCCCCTGGCTGCCCGCGCCGGTGACCTGGTGCCCGTTGGCCGGGGCGGGGAACGCCGCGCCATTGCGCTGGCCAACCCGGGCCTGGGCGGCACCGCCTACGCAACCCCCACGCTGTGGGCGGCGATCCAGTACCTGGGCGGCCGGGAAACCGCGCCGGAGCACCGGCACTCCCAGAACGCGTTCCGCTTCGTGGTTGAAGGCGAAGGCGTCTGGACCGTGGTGAACGGCGATCCGGTCCGGATGTCCCGCGGGGACTTCCTGCTGACCCCGGGCTGGAACTTCCACGGCCACCACAATGACACCGACGAGCCGATGGCCTGGATCGACGGCCTGGACATCCCGTTTGTGCACTACGCCGACGCCGGGTTCTTTGAGTTCGGCACCGAACGCGTCACCGACGAGGCCACGCCGGACATCTCCCGCGCCGAACGGCTCTGGGCCCACCCCGGCCTGCGCCCGCTCTCCGGACTCGATGACACCACCAGCTCCCCCATCGCCGCCTACCGGTGGAAGTACACGGACGCCGCCCTGCGCGAGCAGCTGCTCCTCGAAGACGAAGGCCACCCCGCCACCGTCTCCCAGGGCCACGCCGCCGTCCGCTACACCAACCCCACCACCGGCGGGGACGTGATGCCCACCATTCGGGCCGAGTTCCACCGCCTCCGCGCCGGCGCCGTCACCGAGACCGTCCGCGAGGTCGGCTCCAGCGTGTGGCAGGTCTTCGAGGGCACCGGCACCGTGGTCCTCAACGGCGAAACCAAGCAGCTCGCCAAGGGCGACCTGTTCGTGGTCCCGTCCTGGGCCGCCTGGTCACTCCAAGCCGAATCAGAGTTTGATTTGTTCCGTTTCAGCGACGCACCCATTTTCGAGCGCCTGAACTTCAACCGCACCTACATCGAAGGACGCACCAAGTAATGAAACTCCTCACCCTCCGCCTCGACAACGGCACACGCACGACGGCGGTCCGCCAGGACGGCGATACCCTCACCGAGATCCCCGGGTTCGCCGACGTCGGCGCCCTGCTGCAGGACCCCGCCTGGGAAACCACCGCCGCGGCGGCCAGCGGCGCAACGCACGCTGTGGACGGCGCCGACCTTGCCGCCGTCGTGCCTTCCCCGGGCAAGATCATCTGCGTGGGCCACAACTACCGCAACCACATCAAGGAAATGGGCCGGGAAGTCCCCGAGTACCCCACCCTGTTCGCCAAGTACGCCGAATCCCTGATCGGCCCCAACGACGACCTTGCCCTGCCGCAGGAATCGGACACCGTGGACTGGGAAGCCGAGCTCGCGGTCGTCATCGGCAAGCAGGGCCGCCGCATTTCCGAAGCTGACGCCGCGGACCACATCGCCGGCTACGCCGTCCTGAACGACGTGTCCATGCGCGACTACCAGTTCCGCACCATCCAGTGGCTGCAGGGCAAGACCTGGGAGAAGTCCACCCCGTTCGGACCGGCCCTGGTCACCAAGGACGAATTCACCGCCGGACCGCTGATGACCTCGGCCGTGGACGGCGACGTCCAGCAGTCCACCCCCACGTCCGACCTCGTGTTCACCCCCGAATTCCTGGTCTCCTACATCTCCACCATCATCACCCTGAACCCTGGCGACGTGATCGCCACCGGCACCCCCGGCGGTGTGGGCCATGCGCAGGACCCCAAGCGGTACCTGCAGGAGGGCCAGGTCCTGGTCACCACCATCGAGGGCCTGGGCCAGCTGAAGAACCGCGTGGTCAAGGAAGCCTGATGGTTGCCCGCCACGACCAGACCACCGACCCGGTGCTCCTGCAGTCCCTGCTGCAGGCGCGCCGGGGCACGGCGTTCTTTGCCCGCAAGCTCAATGAGCTTCCCGATGCAGAGCTCGACGGCGGCAGCCTCCTTCCCGGGTGGACCCGCCGGCACGTCGTGGCACACGTGGGCTACAACGCCCGCGCCATCGCCCGGCTCATCGAATGGGCCGCCACCGGAGTGGAAACCCCGATGTACTCCTCCCCGGAGGCCCGCAACCACGAGATCGAGTTTGGGGCCACCCTCTCCCCCATCGCCCTGCGGCACCTGTTCGACCACTCGGCCGTGCACCTGAACGTCGAGTGGCGCGACCTGCCCGCGGACGCCTGGCACCACAAGGTCAAGACGGCGCAGGGACGGACCGTTCCGGCCGAGGAAACCGTGTGGATGCGCACCCGCGAAGTCTGGCTGCACGCCATCGACCTGGACAACGGCGCCACTTTCAAGGACATCCCGGCACCCGTCCTGGAACGGCTCCTGGGCGATATCACCGGAGCCTGGCACACGCGCGGCACCGACGCCGGGCTCCTGGTTAAAGTCACCGGCACCGATCTGGTGTTCGGCGACACGAATGCCGCCGACCCGACAGTTGTCACCGGGCCATTGCCCGCCGTCGCCCAATGGGCCGCCGGGCGCGGCTCCCACGGCGTCACCGCCCCAGGACCGGGCGCCGCGGGAGGCGTCCCAACCGCGCCGAAGTGGATCTAGGCACGGTCCTGTTAGCAGCAAAAGAGAAAGCCCCTTTAGTAAGGGGCTTTCTCTTTTTGCGTTCTCCGCCGTTCAGCGCCTGGTGTCGAAGGATCCGCAGAACACGTTGTCGTTGAACGTGCCCTGGAACGCGGACTTCCCCTGGATCTTTTCAATGGTGGCCCGGATGGCCTCGCGGGACCCTGCGTGGGCGTGGATCGCCGTCTTGACCATCGGCACATCGATCAGGTGGTTGGGCTGGTTGAGCGAAACAAACACCGTGGGAACCTCGGTGACGTACCACGGGATCTCCGCGGCCATCGGCGAGGACCACTTGATCCGGATGGCTGCCTCCTGGGCAAAGCCCTTGACGTTGGCGAACACAAACGCGGCATCGTACTTGTCCGCGTAGTCGCCGGTGGCTTCCTCGGACAGGACCCGCATGAAGTTCATGCCTGTCTCCCCCGCGGCTTCCCGCTGCTCCGCGGTCTTGAAGACGTGGACCTCGAAGCCGGCGGCCTCAAGTTCATCCTTGACGGTGTCCAGGTAGGCCAGCGGATCAGCGCGCGTGAAATCAGCCCCGCCGGAAATGCCGTACAGGCGGATCCGGGGATGCGTCTGCGGCGTAATGGGCAGGTTGTTCGCGGTGTCCTTCACCAGGGTGACGGTCTTGTCGGCGATCTCCGCCGCTATGGCCCGGTGTTCCCCGCTGCCGATCACGGCCAGCGCCTCGGCAGGAGGAACGAGCTGGTCCGCCGGCGTGCGATGGAGGCCCAGGGACGCCTTCAACCCGAGGATCCGCCGCAGCGCATCGTGCAGGCGCTGTTCGGTGATCACCCCGGACTTGAATCCGTCCAGCATGTACTGGAAGTCCTCCGCGGGATTGCGGAAGAACAGGAACATGTCACAGCCGGCCGCGATGGTGGCCGGCACCAGGTCCTTGCGCTTCATGGCCTGGGTGAGCCCCACCATCAGCGAGGCGTCCGTCAGGACCAGGCCGTTGAAGCCCAGTTCGCCGCGGAGCAGGTCCTGCAGCAGCTCCGGGGACAGGGTGGCGGGCAGGATGTCGGCATCCGCCAGGCCCGGCCGGAAATGCCGGGACAGCTCCGGCGCGCCAATATGCCCCACCATGATGGACTGCACGCCGTGGCCAATCATTTCCCGGTACACGTGGCCGTAGGTCCGGTTCCACTCCTCGTAGCCGAACGTGTTGTAGGAGGTGACAACGTGCTGGTCCCGCTCGTCCACGCCGTCGCCGGGGAAGTGCTTCATGGCGCACACCGTAGGAGACTCACTGATGCCGTCGAAGTACTCCTTGGCCCGCTCCACCACGATCTCCGGGGTGTTGCCGAAGGCGCGGGTGGAGATCACCGTGTTCCGCCAGTTGTAGTGGATGTCCACGATCGGTGCGAAGGCCCAATTGCAGCCGAGCGCCGCGGTTTCCACCCCGGCAACCTGCCCCATCTGCCGGGCGATGGCCTTGTCCGGGTGGGAGCCGGCCTGCAGGTGCGTGGACACGAACGTGCCGTCGTCACAGCTTCCGGCTCCCCCCATTTCCGGGTTGGAGGCCACCAGCAGCGGGATGCGCGCCTTGGACTGGGCGTAACGGATGTGTTCCTGCACAGCAGCCGAGGGGCCGGGCCGGTAGCGCATGCCGCCCACGTGGAAGTTCTCCAGCACGCCATCGAGGTACTCCGGGGAGTAGTCGTTGTTGTGGTTGATGAACAGCTGGCCGATCTTTTCCTCGAGGCTCATGCCGGCCAGGGTGGACTCCACCCAGGCGACCGCGTCGCCGTCGAGATTGAACGGCGCGGCCTGGAGGTCGACGTCGAACTGCCGCGGGCGGGTGCCGGGGGCACCGGCGCTGCCGGCAGCGTCAGGGCTGGCTGTGCTGGAACGTGCGACGACGGCAATTCCGGCCAGAGCCTCCCGCACCACCTCGTCGACCTGGGCAGCGATGTCGACGACGATGCCCGCCTCGTCAGCCTCCAAGGGTTCCAGCGTGGCGAGCTGGGAATCAAGGAGGGCGGGCGGCATGAAGTGGCCGGTACGCCCTTCGGTCCGCGCCCGCAGGACCTCTTTGCTGCCGTGCAGGTGCAGGAAGATGGTGTCCGGTGCCTGCTGGCGGATGGCGTCGCGGTAGCTGCGGCGCAGCGCGGAGCACGCCAGGACCATACCGCCGTCGCCTGCGTTGGCAAGCTCGGTGCCCACCGTGGCAAGCCATGGCCAGCGGTCGTCGTCCGTCAGCGGGGTGCCCGCCGCCATTTTGGCGACGTTCTCCACGGGGTGGAGGGAGTCGCCGTCCAGGAACGGCACTCCAAGTTCGCGGGCCACGAGGTCGCCGATGGTGGTCTTGCCGCAGCCGGACACTCCCATCACGATGATGCGGAGGTTGGGGTGCCCTGCGGCAGGTGCTGTGGTTTCGGGTGTGGACGTATTCACCAGTCGTGGACCGTTCCATCGATGAGGCGGTTGTAGGGCAGGTAGGCCTGCTGGTACGGGAACGCGGCTGCGGCTTCCTCGTTGAACTCGACGCCGATCCCGGGCTTGTCC
>NZ_VDEV01000056.1:0-527 GCF_006151685.1 Arthrobacter sp. BB-1 | reverse complement strand
AGGAACAGTTCCGGTGCTACCGGGACAAGCGGGCCAACCGGTGCCGGGCACAGCGACGGGCACGAGGAGCCAAACAGTGCCGGGCACGGCGAGCCAAACAGTGCTGGGCACGACGACGGCAGTTCCGGCAGTGCCGGGCACAACGGCGGGTACGGCGACGGGCACGACGCGGGCAGTTCCGGCGGCGGGGAGGCGGCAGGTCCGGGCCCGTCGTCTTCGATTCGGCCGCAGGTGCTGGTCACCGTGCCGGTGTTCTCCCTGATCGGCCTCACGGACGAGCCCGCAGTGCTGGACGGGCACGGCCCCATCCCGGCCTCGATGGCACGGGACCTCGTCGCCGGCGGGGCGGACTCGTTCCACCGGGTCCTGGTTGACCCGCGGGACGGAGCACCACTGGAAATCGGCCGCACCAGCTACCGGGTAACCAAGGCGATGCGGACCTGGCTCAGGCTCCGGGACGGAAAATGCCCCTTCCCCGGCTGCAGCAACAGCTCCCTGGACAACGAAGCCGACCACCTCCTCGCCTG
>NZ_VDEV01000055.1:0-642 GCF_006151685.1 Arthrobacter sp. BB-1 | reverse complement strand
GGCGAAGCCCACCGGGGAGATGTCCGTGGGGCCGTGGAAGCCGGACTTGATCTGGTACTGCGCGGCGAAATCCATCACCTTCTTCAACGGGGAGATCCCGCCGAAGTGCGTGGACGCGGCGCGGACATAGTCGATCAGCTGTTCCTTGATCAGGGTCTGGTAGTCCCACACCGTGTTGAAGATTTCACCGATCGCCAGCGGCGTGGTGGTGTGCTGCCGGACCAGGCGCAGGCCCTCCTGGTTCTCCGCCGGGGTGCAGTCCTCCAGCCAGAACAGGTCATACGGCTCCAGCGCCTTGCCCAGCTTCGCGGCCTGGATCGGCGTCATCCGGTGGTGCCCGTCATGCAGCAAAGGGATCTCCGGGCCGAACTCGTTCCGGACCGCCTCAAACACGGTGGGCAGGTGCCGCAGGTACGCCCGGGTGTCCCAGTCCTCCTCCACCGGGAACGCGCCCCGCCCGGCGGGCTCGTAGTCATACCGCTCCCCCGAAGCCTGCGCCTGGCCGGCCACACCGTAGACGGCCTTGATGCCGGGGACGGCGGTCTGGATCCGGATCGACTTATACCCGAGCTCCAGGTGCTCCCGGACGGAGTCGAACAGCGACGGCAAGTCAGCACCCGAGGCGTGCCCGTAAGCGCGCAG
>NZ_VDEV01000054.1:0-642 GCF_006151685.1 Arthrobacter sp. BB-1 | reverse complement strand
CGCGAAGCCCACCGGGGAGATGTCCGTGGGGCCGTGGAAGCCGGACTTGATCTGGTACTGCGCGGCGAAATCCATCACTTTCTTCAACGGGCTGATCCCGCCGAAGTGCGTGGACGCGGCCCGGACATAGTCGATCAGCTGTTCCTTGATCAGGGTCTGGTAGTCCCACACCGTGTTGAAGATTTCACCGATCGCCAGCGGGGTGGTGGTGTGCTGGCGGACCAGGCGCAGGCCCTCCTGGTTCTCCGCCGGGGTGCAGTCCTCCAACCAGAACAGGTCATACGGCTCCAGCGCCTTGCCCAGCTTGGCGGCCTGGATCGGCGTCATCCGGTGGTGCCCGTCATGCAGCAAAGGGATCTCCGGGCCGAACTCGTTCCGGACCGCCTCAAACACGGTGGGAAGGTGCCGCAGGTACGCCCGGGTATCCCAGTCCTCCTCCACCGGGAACGCGCCCCGCCCGGCGGGCTCGTAGTCATACCGCTCCCCCGAAGCCTGCGCCTGCGCCGCCACCCCGTAGACGGCCTTGATGCCGGGGACGGCGGTCTGGATCCGGATCGACTTATACCCGAGTTCCAGGTGCTCCCGGACGGAGTCGAACAGCGACGGCAAATCAGCACCCGAGGCGTGCCCGTACGCGCGCAA
>NZ_VDEV01000053.1:0-883 GCF_006151685.1 Arthrobacter sp. BB-1 | reverse complement strand
GCTGTTCCCGCTGGTGAGAAGTGCTTCGGCGAAGGTGTCGGCCCGGAGCTGGGTCAGGGTGCGGGCCTCGTCCGGTCCCTGCCTTCCCCGGGAGATGGCGGTGAGCCGGTTCCAGATCGCGGATGCCTGGTCCGCGGGCAGGTAGGCGGCCACCCAGGCCATCGCATCGTTGTCCGGCCAGTACTCGATCCGCCGGTCCGCGGCGGACCTGGCGTGCCGTTTCTCCAGGCTTTCGGGGTGGTGCCGTTCCCGCCAGGCCCGGGCCCGGGCCTTGAACCGGTACGCCGGCATCTCCCCGACCGGGCACCCGCGGACCGCGCTCGGGGCGTCCGGGTCCAGGAAGTGCGCTTCCAGGGCCGCTGCCGCGGCAGGGGCCAGGCTTACAGCCTGGTCCACCATGGTCCGGGCGTGGGCCCAGGAGATGGTCCCGGCCTGCAGGGCGGCGAGGGTCCGGGGCAGGGACGTGGTCAAGGCATGGGCTTCGGCCAACAGCGCTCCGGCTGCCCGGTCCCCGATGGCCAGTGCGCACCCGACTTCGGCCACCAGGCTCCGGTCCTGCGCCGTGGCCTCGTGCGGGGAGACCGGCGGAGGGTTCAATGCCTTCATGGCCCCGGCAAGGACTGCAGCGGCCAGCGCCTTCGTCGCCGCCAACTTCGCTTCCGACCGCGCCACGCCACCAAGGACTTCCAGGGCCGCATCAGCAATCCGCTGCAGCGGATAATCATCATGCCCGCCAGCACCACAGCCAGCGGAAACGCCAGAACTTCCACCCAGCGCAGCCATAAACGCCGCGACCGAAGCATCAAGCGCTTCCTCCGCCTGCACCACCACCGGGTTCGAATCCATACCTCCATCATCGTGAGGGGGTCCGACATTATTGGGC
>NZ_VDEV01000052.1:0-1101 GCF_006151685.1 Arthrobacter sp. BB-1 | reverse complement strand
TGAGTAGTTCTATTCCGGAGATGCCGCCGAGTGCGGCGCACCAGAAGGCTGATAACGCCTCGCTGGGTGAGCTGCTCGGGGACGTGACCCGCGACCTGTCCACGCTGATGCGCCAGGAAGTGGAGCTCGCCAAGGCCGAACTCAAACAATCCGCCACCAAAGCCGGGAAGGGCTCGGGCATGCTCGGCGGGGCAGGGGTGGCCGGGCACTTCGTGCTCGTTTTCCTGTCCCTGGCCCTGATGTTCGCCCTCGGCGCCCTGATGCCCCTGGGCTGGGCCGCCGTGATCGTCGCCGTGATCTGGGGCATCATCGCCGCAGTCCTGGCCTCGATGGGGCGCAAGGAACTCAAACAGATCAAGGGCCTGCCCCAGACAGGCGAGACACTCTCTGAAATTCCCCCAACCCTAAAACCAGGTGAGGTAAACCGATGAGCGATAACCCGGACGCAATCCGATCAGACATAGAAGCCACCCGCGCACGCCTGGGCACCAACGTTGACGCCGTGGCGGACAAAGTCACCCCGTCCAACATCGTCCACCGCCAAACCGACAAAGTAAAAGACGCGGTCACCGGCGTGAAGGAGAAAATCATGGGAGCAGCAGACCACACCACCACCCGCGCCGCGGACAAGATGCACACCGGCGCCGGGCACACCACCGACGCCCTGCACTCCACCGGAGATACCCTGCACGGGGCCAAAGACACCGCCGCGGCCAAACTCAGCGACGCCGGCACCGCGATCTCCAACACCCCGGACCAGGTCAAAGCCAAAACCCAGGGCAACCCCCTCGCCGCCGGCCTGATCGCCTTCGGCGCCGGAATGCTCATCTCCTCCCTGATCCCGGCCAGCCAAAAGGAACGCGAAGCGGCCCAGCAGCTCAAAACCGCCGCCGAACCCCTCGCCACCCAGGTCACCGACGCCGCCAAGGACATGGTCCAGGACCTCAAGGAACCGGCCCAGGAAGCCATGGAAAACGTCAAGGCCACCGCCACCGACGCCGCCCAAAACGTCAAAACCGAAGGCCAGCACGCCGCCACCGACGTCAAAGACCGCGCCGCAGACGCTGCAGACCACGTCAAAACCACAGGCCAGAACACCTA
>NZ_VDEV01000051.1:0-1105 GCF_006151685.1 Arthrobacter sp. BB-1 | reverse complement strand
GCTGTTGCAGTCGGTGGTGCGGGTTTTCTGGGAGGCGCGGTCTTCTGGGGCATCTGATGAGGTGGCGGCGGCGGTGGCCGGTATGTCCCTGTCTGCGGCCAGGTTGATCGTCCGTCAGCATGGTGGGGTGGATCCTGCGAAGAAGCCCCCGTGCGGGCGGTTCCTGTCCTTCGATGAGCGCGAGTTGATCGCTGTGTGGTGGGCGGCCGGGTGCGGCGTGCGGGAGATCGGCCGGCGTTTGGGCCGGAACCCGTCCACTGTCAGCAGGGAGCTGGGCAGGAACATCCGGAACGGGGGCAACCGTCCGTACCTGGCGTCCTCGGCGCAGAACCGTGCGCAGAAGCTGGCGCGCAGGCCTAAGGCACGGAAGCTGGCTTTCAACGAGGCCCTGGCGCTTTACGTCGCCGGAATGCTGACGGCGCGGGAACGGTTGTCCCCGGAGCAGATCAGCGCCCGGCTGCGGATTGATTTCCCCGATGATGAAAGCATGCGCATCAGCCCGGAGACTATCTATCAGTGCATCTACATCCAGGGCCGCGGCGGGCTGAGAGCCGAGCTCGCCGCTGCTCTGCGCACCGGCCGGGCCGTGCGGCAGCCAAACCGGCGCGCGGGCATGCGAAGGCCCCGGGTCCCGAAAGAGTTGCTGATCAGTGAACGCCCCGCGGAAGCCGATGACCGGGCAGTGCCCGGGCACTGGGAGGGCGATCTGATCATCGGTACCCCTGGCGCCGGGGCGATCGGAACCCTCGTGGAACGCAGCAGCCGTTTCGTGATGCTCCTGCACCTGCCTAACGGACATACCGGCGAGCAGGTGCTGGCCGCCATCGAGGCAACCCTTCCGACCCTGCCGGCCCAGCTGCGCCGGTCCCTGACCTGGGACCAAGGCGCTGAGATGGTCGGCATTCACGAACGCGTCAGGATTGCCACCGGCGCCGAGGTTTACTTCTGCGATCCTCACTCACCCTGGCAACGCGGCACGAACGAGAACACCAACGGACTCCTGCGACAGTACTTCCCCAAAGGCATGGACCTCACCACCGTCACCCGCGCAGACCTCGACTACGCTGCCGCAGGACTCAACGGACGCCTACGCAAAACCCTCGGC
>NZ_VDEV01000050.1:0-1431 GCF_006151685.1 Arthrobacter sp. BB-1 | reverse complement strand
TCCCCGGAAGTTGGACTGGCTAAGTAAGAGCCTAAGCCGCAAGGGCCTGAGCACGGTATTGCACCGGGCTCAGGCCCTTGAGCTTTGTTGAGATCCGGTCGTTGTTGTACCAGCGGATGTACTCGTGCAGTGCCGTGGTGAGTGCGTCGGTGTTGAGGAACCGGACACGGTGGAATAGCTCTTCTTTGAGGTGTCCGAAGAAGTTCTCCATTACGGCGTTGTCGTAGCAGTTGGCTTTGCGGGACATCGATTGGATGGCGCCGGCGCTCTTCAGGAGAGTTCGCCAGGAAGCGTGCTGGTACTGAAAGCCTTGGTCCGAATGCACCAGCGGCTGCTGGCCATGATCGAGTCTGCTGAGGGCCTCGCGCAGCGAAGTGTTGGTGAGCTCCAGGTTCGGGGACGAGCTGATGGTGTGGGAAATGATTTGTCGGTCGAAAAGGTCCATGACCGGTGAGAGGTAGAGTTTCCGGTCCCCGACCCGAAACTCGGTTACATCTGTCACCCATTTCCTGTTGGGGCCATCGGCCTCAAACTTCCGATTGAGTATGTTCGGGGCAACCTTCCCTTGGTCACCCTTGTAGGAGCTGTAACGCTTCTTTCGCCGGACTTTGCAGACGAGACGCATCGCATGCATGAGTTTCAGCACGGTCTTCTTGGCGATCGTCCATCCTTGCTTGACCAGTTCTGCATGGATCCGCCTGTGCCCGTACCGGCCATGGTTCTTCTCGAAAATGTCGATGACCTTGGCCTTAATCGCCTCCAGGGGGTCGGGAGCTTGGAGACGGGCCTGATGGTAGAAGAATGTGGACCTGGCAAGACCTGTGACCTGAAGCAGTGCCGAGAGGGAAAAGTCAGCCTTGAGAGCGATGAGGGCTTGAACCTTCACCGTCGTTCCTGCGCCCTCAAGGCCCGCAATTTTCCCAGGTAAGCCACCTCGGCCCGCAAACGCTCGTTTTCCCGCCGGAGTCGTTCCAGTTCCGATAGCTCCACTGGTGGCGGGCCGCCGGTCTTACTGGGTCGGCCTTTTGCTTTCGGGCGCAGGGCGTCCGCCCCCTCCCGGCGATATGCGCGAGCCCACGTTTCCAGAAGTTTGGGTGATGACAGGCCAGCTTCTGAAGCGAGATCTTGCGCAGTCTCGCCTGCAGCGAAGCGTTTGACCAGACCGAGCTTGAATTCAAACGAGTATGCGCGTTTTGTCGGCTTAGTCATCAACGCTCCCCGGCCATGGATCTTCCACCGCAGATAAAGACGACGGACCGGCGAGCGGGCGACGCCCAGCAAGTTGGCCGTCGCCGTATCGGCAACGCCCTTCTCAAACCACGTTACAGCGACCTCGCGCTGATCCTCCGATAGCGAACTAGACGCACGCATAAAACTGCTCCCCGGGAGTCGGAACTGAATTTCTCAGTCCAACTTCCGGGGAGCAGTTCA